>NZ_JBEXLR010000082.1:0-29851 GCF_040610095.1 Micromonospora sp. NPDC004540 | reverse complement strand
CGACCGCTAGGCTGACCATTCTCGGCCTTGCCACCTGGAGAAACGCCCATGTCCGACAGCGTCTTCGCGCAGTTCACCGCCGACGACGACCAGCTTGCGCCGCCGCCACCTGAGCGGCCGTCTCGGCGCGGACCTCGGCGAGCTGTCGCTCCACCCCGGCCGGGGATAGCTCGGCGTGCAGCGCCTCGGTGAGGGTCTCCACGATCTGGTCGAGCCGGTCCACCGCCTCCCAGGTGCGAGCCACCTGCCCAGGGAGGCCGGGGGCGTTGCGGTGGCGCATCCGGGAGTTGCGCGACGCCCGTTGGCAGGCGCCGTCGTTGTCCCGGCAGTAGCGGAAGGGCCGGCCCGCGCCGGCGCGCTGCGGCACCTCCCGTCCACAGTGGGCGCAGGAGCGGGTCTCGGGGGCGGGCTGGGCGTCCATCGGCGGCGAAGTCTAGTTGCCGCGGGTCACGACGGCATCGACGGCCCGGTGCGGACGACGGCGTGGTCGCCGTGCGGTCCGAACAGGTGCAGGATCTCGACGGTGTCCGTGCCGGCCGGGCCGAACCAGTGCGGCTCGCCGGTGTCGAACTCGGCGACCTCGCCGGGGGAGAGGGTGAACTCGCGGTCACCGAGGACGAGGCGGAGCCGGCCGGCGAGGACGTAGAGCCATTCGTAGCCGGCGTGGGTGACGAGCCTCGGCTCCCGGGGCGCGAGGACCTGCTTGAAGACCTGGACCCGCCCCGGATACTGGGTCAGGGCCACCACCCCGCCGCCGCGGCGGCGCCGGTGGGGCCGCAGGTGGACGCGGGGGTCGCCGGTGGCCGGTGCCGCCACCAGTTGGTCCAGCGCGACGCGGTGGGCGCGGGCCAGCGGGATGAGCAGATCCAGGGTGGGTTGCCGCTTGCCCGACTCGAGGCGGGACAGCTTGCTCACCGAGATGCCGGTCTGCGTCGCGAGGGCCTCCAGCGTGAGCCCGCGGTCGCGGCGCAGCGCGCGCAGCCGGGGCCCGATGCCGTCGATGAGTTCCGCGAGGTCGGCTTCCACGCTCCCCATCTTTGCGGTTTCCGCAAAGACGCTAGGCCCGGGGGTCCACCCGGTCCGAGCATGGCGGCATGTTCCCCGACCTGGAGGTGAGCGGATGGCCGCGGCATCCCTGACAATGCGAGCCGACCTGACCGTGCGCCGGCGGTGGGCGGTGCTCGCGATCTGCGCGCTGAGCATGTTGCTGGTCGGTCTGGACACCACGATCGTCAACGTCGGTCTGCCCGCCATCGGCCACGGGCTGGGCGTGGGCACCCGGAGCCTGGAATGGGTGGTGGACGCCTACACCGTGGTGGTGGCCAGCCTGCTGATCTCCTCGGGCGCGCTGGCCGACCGGCTGGGCCGGCGCCGGGTCTTCCGCGGCGGGCTGCTCGTCTTCGGCGCCGCGTCGCTGGCGTGCGCGGTCGCGCCGTCGCTCGGCGCGCTCGTTGCAGCGCGGGCCGTCCAGGGGATCGGCGCGTCGATGCTCAGCCCGGTGGCCCTGGCCATCGTGGTGAACGTGATGCCCGACCCGCGCGAGCGGGCGCAGGCCATCGGGATCTGGGCGTCCGTGTTCGGGCTCAGCATGGCGGCCGGACCGGTCGCCGGCGGCGCGCTCATCGAGGCGTTCGGTTGGCGGTCGGTGTTCTGGGTCAACGTCCCGGTCGTGGTGGCCGCGCTCGTGCTGAGCGCGCTGTTCGTACCGGAGTCCCGCGCGGCGCGGGCCCGGCGGCTCGACCTGCCCGGCCAGATTCTCCTCACCGTCGTGGTGTGCGTCTGCGTCGCCGTGCTCATCGAGGGGCCACGCGTCGGCTGGGCGTCACCGCCGGCCTGGGCCGCGTACCTATTCGCCGCCGCGGCCACGGCGGCCTTCGTGGCGATCGAGCGGCGTCGCCACGAGCCCCTGATGGAGCTAGGGCTGTTCCAGCGGCCGGCCTTCACCACGGCGGTGCTGGGCGCGGTGGCCGTGTTCGTCGCGCTCACCGTCAGCCTGCTGCTGACCACGCTGTACCTGCAGCACGGGCACGGCTGGACCCCGCTCGCCGCGGGGACCGCGACCCTGCCCCTGGCGTTGGGCGCGGCGGTCTGCGCGCCGCTGTCGGGCCGCCTGACCGGGCGGTACGGGGCGCGCCGGCCGCTCCTGCTCGCCGGCACGTTCCTCACGGTGGGCGGGCTCAGCCTGGTCGGCCTGCGTCCCGACCCGGATCCCCGGCAACTCGTGCCGGCCTTCCTGCTCATCGGCATCGGCTTCGGCTTCGCCAACGCTCCGATCACCAACACCGCGGTGAGCGGCCTGCCCCCGGCCCGGGCCGGCGTCGCCGGGGCGATCACCTCCACCGCCCGGCAGCTCGGCTCGGCCATCGGCATCGCCGTCGCCGGAGGGCTCGTCGCCGGAGTCGGCCCGGAGGGCCTGGCCCGCGCGTCCCGCCCGGGGTGGCTCCTGGTCGCGGCCTGCGGTCTGTTCCTCTTCGTCGTCGCGCACGCCGCCCGTCAGTCGACACCATCGGCGTCGGTGCGGGCCGCGCCGTCGAGGGTGTAGCGGCGTTGCAGCAGCACGGCGACCACCATCACGGCGGCGGGCAGCAGGCCGAAGCCGTAGCGGATGGCCGCCAGCGCGCCCGCCGACTGGGCGACCGTCTGCCCGGCGGCGGAGGCCACGAAGCCCCCGGCGGCCAGGCAGAGCGCGTAGGCGTAGGGGCCGAGCGCCGCGCCGGTGGCCTCGGTGGCGGTCCACACGCCGGTGTAGGTGCCGGCGCGGTCGGTCTCGGCGGCGCGGATCACGTCGGGCAGCATCGAGAAGGGCAGCAGCTGCATCCCGGCGAACGCCACCCCGAGCACCGCCACCGCGGCGACCAGCACCGGCAGCCCGGCCGACCGGCCGACGGCCAGCACCAGCGCGCCGGCGGCGAAGGCGAGCTGCCCGGCGAGCAGCGCCCGCTGCTTGCCGATCCGCCGGGACACCGCCAGCCAGGCCGGGGTGACCAGCAGCGCCGGCGCGACGAACGCGGCGACCAGCACGGTGGTGAGCTCCGGGCGGCCCAGCTCGTACTCGGCGTAGTAGGGCACCCCGGCCAGCACCAGGTGGGTGGTGGTCGACATGGCCAGGTACGCGCCGACCAGCCAGCGGAACTGCCGGTCGCGCAGGCTGGCCGCCAGGGCCCGCCACCCGCCCGTCCCGTGCGGCGGGGCCGGCACGGCCGCGGTGCGGCGCAGCCGGTCGATCCCGGCGACGCCGACCGCCATGGCGGCGAGCATCCCCACCGCGAGCAGCGCCGCCATCCGCAGGTAGCCGCCGCGGGTGGCGGTGTCACCGCCGGCCAACAGCGGCGCGAGCAGCCCGGAGATCAGGATGCCGAGCGTGAGCACCACCATCCGGAAGGCCATCAGCCGGGTCCGCTCGTGGTAGCCGATCCGCAGGTCCGCCGGGGTGGCCAGGTAGGGCACCTGGTAGGCGGCGAAGAGCAGGTTCCCGGCGACGAAGAACAGCGCGACCCAGGCCGCGGCGGCGGCGCCGCTCAGCCCGCCGGGCACCGCGAACAGCGCGGCGAACGCCAGCGGCAGGGCGCAGCCGGCCAGCAGCAGCCGCCGCCGGTGGCCACGGCGGGCCTGCTCGACGTCGCAGCGGTGCCCGATCCAGGGGTGCAGCAGCACGTCGGCGATCTTCGGCACCAGCAGGGTCAGCCCCGCCAGCCACGGGGCCACCGCGAGCACGTCGGTGAGGAAGTAGAGCAGCAGCAGCCCGGGCACGGTGACCCAGACGCCCATGCCGAGCGAGCCGGCGGCGAAGCCGGCCAGCGGGCCGCGCGGCAGGCTGGCGGCGGCCTGCCGCCGCTGGTCGAGCCCGGTCATCGCCGCCTCCTCCCGGGGCACCCCGCCCCCAATCCAACGGATGCTGGATTGTAGGGGGAACAATGGCGGGATGACCATGCCCCGCCGCCGGCCGGGCCGGCCCCGCCGCGACGACCAGCGACCCACCCGCGACCTGGTGCTCGCCGCCGCCACCGCGCTCTTCGCCGAGCGTGGCTTCGACGCGGTCAGCCTGCGCGACGTCGCCGGCGCGGCGGGCGTCGACGTGGCCACCGTCGCCCACCACACGGGTACCAAGGCGCAGCTCTACGACGCCTGCTTCGGCCGGGTCTTCGCCGCCGAGCGGGAGGTCATCGAGGCGGCCGGCGAGCGCGCCCGGGCGGCCCTGGCGGCCGGGCCGGCCGACGCGCTGCGGGCGCTGCACGACCTGCTCGACGTGTTCGTCGACTTTCTCGAGGACCGGCCGGAGACCACCGCGCTGTGGCTGCGCCGCTGGTTGGAGCCGCACCGGCACGCCGACCTCGACCAGCGCTACGCGGCCCCGCTCTACGCGCTGGTCGAGGAGTTGCTCGCCGCCGCCGCGGCGGGTGGCGCGCTGGTCGAGCCGGCCCCGCACGTGACCGTGCGCAGCCTGGTCTGGGCGGTGCACGGTCACGTGGTGGCCCTCGCCGCGCAGCACGGCTCCGGCGCCCGGGAGCGGCGCGAGTTCCGGGCCTTCATGCACCGCTTCCTCGACGGGCTGTACCCGCCGGCCACCCCTTGACGGGTCGCCGCCCGCCGGGGATTATCCAGCGGTCGTTGGATTAAGGAGGCGGGCATGACGGCACGGCCCAGGGTGGCGGTCATCGGCGCCGGCGCGGCGGGACTGGCCACCCTCAAGGCGCTCGCCGACGCCGGCGTTCCGGCGGTCGCGTTCGAGACCGCCGACACCGTCGGCGGCCTCTGGGTGTACGGGTCGCCCGGCTCGCCGGCGTACCGGACGCTGCACCTCAACACCAGCAAGGGGCGCACCCAGTTCGCCGACCACCCGATGCCGGCGCACTGGCCCGACTACCCGGACCACACCCGCATCGCCGGCTACCTCGCCGACTACGCCGACCGGTTCGGGCTGCGCGACGCCGTGCGGCTGCGGCACACCGTCGAGCGGGTCACCCGGGCGGCGGCGGGCGGCTGGACCGTGCAGGCCACCGGACCGGACGGGCCGGTCCACCTCGACGTCGAGGCGGTGGTGGTGGCCAACGGGCACAACCGGGTGCCGAGGCGGCCCGATCCCTACCCGGGCGAATGCTCCGCCGAGCAGTTGCACAGCCACGACTACCGGGGCCCGGAGCAGCTCGCCGGCCGGCGGGTGCTGGTGGTCGGCGGCGGCAACTCCGCCATGGACATCGCCGTCGACGCCTCGTACGCCGCCGCGCGCACCCTGCTGTCCCTGCGCCGCGGGGTCTGGGTGGTGCCCAAGTACCTGCTCGGCCGCCCCTCCGACACCCTCAACGGGGCGCTCGCCCGCCGGCTGCCCTGGCGACTGCGGCAGCGGATCAGCCAGACCATGCTCACCACCACCGTCGGCCCACCCGCCCGGTACGGGCTGCCCGCCCCCGCCCACGGCTTCCTCCAGGACCACCCGACCCTCTCCGACGGGCTGCTGTCCCGGCTCACCCACGGCGACATCCAGGCCCGCCCTGGCATCGCCGGCTTCGCCGGCACCAAGGTCGAGTTCACCGACGGCCGTGCCTACGAGGTGGACCTGGTGGTCTGGTGCACCGGCTACCGGGTGGAGATCCCCTTCCTCGACCCCGAGCTGCTCGGCGACGGCGCCGACCGGCTACCCCTCTACCGGCACGTGTTCCACCTGGACGCCCCCGGGCTGGCCTTCGTCGGGCTGATGCAGTCCACCGGCGCGGCGTTCCCGCTGGTCGAGGCGCAGGCCCGGCTGGTCGCCGGCTGGCTCGCCGGCACCTGGGCACCGCCGGACCGGGCCCGGCAGACGGCCGCCTGCCGGGCCGAGCTGCGCGCCGCCACCACCCGGTGGGGGCAGCGCCGGCCGCACATGCGGGTCGACTTCGACGCGTACCTGACCGAGCTGGCGCGAGAGCTGACCGCCGGGCGGCGCCGGGCGGGGGTGCGGCCGTGAGCGCGCTGGCCGGCCGGCGGGTGCTGGTCACCGGCGCGCGAGGCACCTTCGGGCGGCACCTGTGCGCCGCCCTGACCGGCGCGGGCGCCCGCGTCGTCGGGCTGGACCTGCACCCCGACGACGGCGGGGAGGTGCCGGTGCTCGGCTGCGACCTGACCGACCCGGCCGCCGTGCCGGCCGCGGTGGCCGCCGCCGTCGACCGGCTCGGCGGGCTGGACCTGCTGGTCAACAACGCCGGCGTCGGCGGACCCGCCCCGGCCGAGCTGCCCCCCGACGAGATGGTCCGCCGGCAACTGGAGGTCAACCTGCTCGCCGCCTGGCGCACCACGGCGGCGGCGCTGCCCGCCCTGGAGGCGGCGCGCGGCCGGGTGGTCTTCGTGGCCAGCCGGATGGCCGTGCTGCCGCTGCCCCTCGCGGCCGCGTACGGGGTCAGCAAGCGGGCCCTCGTCGCGTACGCCGACGCGCTGCGCCACGAGGTGGGCACCCACGTCGGGGTCAGCGTCGTCTACCCGAGCATGGTCGCCTCGCCGATCCACGACAGCACCGCCGAGGCCGGGCTGTCGCTGAGCGGGGTGTCCCGGCTGGAACCCGTCGAGGGGGTCGTCGCCGCGATCCTGCGCGCCGCCACCGCCCGCCGGGCGCCCCGGGACGTGGCCACCACCCGGCGGGGCCGGCTGGAGCTGGCCCTGGCCCGGCACGCGCCTGCGCTGGCCGACCGGCTGGTGCGCCGTACCGTCGCCGGACGGTTGGCCGCGGGTGACCTGGACGCCGCGCCGCTGGCCGCCGCCATGCTCCGGCGGCACCGGGAGGCCCACCGGTAGGGTGCCGCCATGCCCGTCTCGCCCTACATCGCGCGGCTGCGCCAGCACATCGGATCCGACCTGCTGATGCTCTACGGGGTCAGCGCCGTGGTCACCGACGAGGCCGGGCGGGTGCTGCTGGCCCGCCGCGGCGACAACGGCCGCTGGTCGGTGCCGGCCGGCACCGTCGACCCGGGGGAGCAACCCGCCGAGGCGCTGGTCCGGGAGGTCCGCGAGGAGACCGGCATCGACGTGGAGATCGAGCGGATCGGCGGGTTGGCCACCCATCCGGTCGTCTATCCCAACGGGGACGCCTGCGAGTTCCTCAACGTCTGGTTCCGCTGCCGGCCCGTCGGCGGCACCGCCACCGCCGACGGCGACGAATCCCTCGAGGTGGGCTGGTTCGCCCCCGACGAGCTGCCCGAGCTGGACGACTGGTCGCACCTGCGGATCGCCACCGCGCTGCGCGAGGACCCGCACCCCTGGTACGCCGCACCGGGCGAACGCCACCCGGCGCTCAGCCGGCCCGACAACCTCTGACGCGCCGGCGGGCCGGTCAGGGGGTGGCGACGGCGGCGCGCGAGCGGTCCGCGGCGATCCGGAGCGCGAGCCCGGCCAGCACGGTCCCCATCACGTAGCGCTGAGCCCGCGCCCAGGCGGGCCGCCGGGTGAGGAACGCCGACACCGTGCCGGCGGTGAGCACGATCAACCCGTTCACGGTCAGCGCGATGCCGATCTGGGTCAGCCCCAGCAGCAGGCTCTGCACCGCCACGTGGCCGCGCGCCGGGTCGACGAACTGCGGCAGCAGCGACACGTAGAGGATGGCGATCTTCGGGTTCAGCAGGTTGGTGACCAGGCCCATGGTGAACAGCCGCCGCGGGCGGTCCGGCGGCAGCGGCGCCGGGGTGAACGCCGACCGCCCACCCGGGCGCAGGGTCCGCCAGGCAAGCCAGAGCAAATACGCCGCGCCGGCCAGCTTCACGGCCGTGTACAGCGGCGGGACCAGCACGAAGACCGTGGCGATGCCGGCCACCGCGGCGGTCAGATAGACCAGGAAGCCGACGGCCACGCCGAGCAGCGACACCAGCCCGGCCCGCCGCCCCTGGGTGACCGACCGGGACACCAGGTAGACCATGTTCGGGCCGGGCGTGAGCACCAGACCCAACGCCACCAGGGCGATCCCCACCAGCGCGCCGACCGTGACCACGCGACCTCCCCGCCGTCCGTCCTGCCCGGACCCTACGCCCGCGGTACGACGACGGGAGGACGGGCTCGCCGCGCGGGGGCGTGACAGGCGACACTACCGGGATGTCGATCGTGCTCCGCGCCGCCGCCACCCCCTCCGCCCCCGGCCTGCTGCTGCGACCCTGGCGCGACGACGACGCCGACGCGCTGCTGGCCGCGTACCGGGACCCGGTGCTGCGCTCCTGGACCCGGCTCCCGGTGACCACCCGGGCCGAGGCACGCGCGTTCCTGCGTCGCAGCCGGCAGGGCTGGGCGGCCGACCGCCGGTTCAGCTTCGCGGTGCTGGAGCCCACGGCCGAGGGGGAGCGGCTGGTGGCCAACGTGGTGCTCAAGGAGGTGACCCCCGGGCGGCCGGCCGCCGAGGTGGGCTACTGGACGGCCGCGCCGGCCCGGGGCCGCGGGGTCGCGCCGCGCGCCGTGGCGGCGGTCACCGAGTGGGCGTTCGCCCGGTTCGCCGCGGGTGGCCTGAACCGCCTGGAACTGCTGCACCAGGTGGACAACCCGGCCTCCTGCCGGGTGGCGGAGAAGAGCGGGTACGCCTTCGCTGAGGTGCTGCCGGCCCGGCCGCCGTTCCCGCGCGACGGCCACCGGCACGTCCGCCTGCTGTCCTGAACCCGGCTGCGGGGGTCAGCGGGGTGCTCAGCGCGCGGGACCCTCGGCCTCTGCGGTCGTCGGCGCCGGGCCGAGCAGGCGCAGCAGCAGCCGCGGCTCGCCCGGCCAGGCGTCGAGCAGCACCTGGCGGGGCACCTGCCGGCCGGCGTAGCGCAGCGCCAGCGCCACCACCACGATGTCGTCCAGCGGGCCGATGACCGGCAGGAACTCCGGGATCAGGTCGATCGGGCTGGCCAGCCAGAGCCCGGCGAACACGATCGCGACCTTGGCCCGGCGCGGCACCCGGGGGTCGCGGCGCAGCCGGCGCACGGTGGTCAGGCAGTCCGGGATGAAGGCGGCCAGGTCGCGCAGGATCCCCGGCGGCAGCCGCCGGGCCAGCAGCACCAGCAGCGCCCAGCTGGCCAGCAGGCAGGCCACCGCGATCCCGAGGCCGATGAGCCAGTCGCGCACGCCGGTGATCCCTTCCCGCCCTCGGGTACGGGCCGCCCGCCGGCCCACCAGGAATGTACGCCGCGCCGCCGCCGCCCGCCGGGCGGGAACAGCCCGGAGCCGGCGGGCGCTGAACCAGGTCGGTGACCGGCGGATACGGTGAACAGGGGAGGTGACGGCGGTGACGACAGGCTGGGAGGCCGCAGTCGAGGCGCAGATCCGCTCGGCGCAGGAGCGCGGCGAGTTCGACAACCTGCCGGGCGCCGGCAAGCCGATCCCGGGTCGGGACCTGCCCTACGACGAGGGCTGGTGGATCCGGAGCTTCCTGGAGCGCGAAGAGCTCCCCGGCGACCTGCTCCTGCCGACCCCGCTGCAACTGCGCCGCCGCATCGAGAAGCTCCCGGACGAGGTGCGCGACCTGCCCACCGAGGAGTCGGTGCGGGCGTACGTGGCCGCCCTCAACACCGAGGTGGTGGCCTGGCTGCGCACGCCCACCGGGCCGCGCGTGGTGGTCCGGCCGGTCAACGCCGACGACGTGGTCCGCGACTGGCGGGCCGCCCGCGAGCGGGCCGCGGCCGAGCGGGTGACCCGAGCGGTCGGCCCGGAGCACGTCCCCGCCCCGGCGCCGCCCCGCCGCCGGTGGTGGCCCTGGCGACGCCGCTGACGGCGGCCGCTCAGGCCGGCCCGTCCCCGGGCCGTTCGGCGCCGTCGGGTGGAGCCGTCCGGCAGTCGAGGTAGGCGTCCAGCGCGGCGGCGCCGGCGAGCATGGCGCGACCGCGGGCCGAGAGGCGGGCGTGCCACGCTCGCAGCGTCGACTCGAGCGGTGCGACGCCTCCGGCGGAGCGGACCTGGGCGATCAGCGGGGCGATCTGCTCCAGCAGGTGCCCGCCCCGCCTGAGTTGGTGGGCCAGCAGGGTGTCGCGTACGTCGGCCGCGCTGAAGACCCGGTAGCCCGTCCGCGGGTCGCGGCGCGGCTGGACCACGCCGGCGCGCTCCCACTTGCGCAGCGTGGCCGGCCGGATGCCGAGCCTTCTCGCCAGGGTGCCGACGAACATCTCGCCGCGTTCCTGCGGCACGGGCTCGAGGTCGCGGAGCGCGGCCTCGACGGCCTGGAGGGTGCGGCGGTCGTCGAGAAGCTGGGCGTGACTCTCGTCGACGAGCCGGAGGGCGTCTCCGATCGCGTTCCGGTTGACCGCCTGCATGATCGACGTGGCCGTCTGGTGTCCGTGTCCGGGCACGAGGGCCAGGAACGCCCGCAGCGCCTTCGCGTGCAGCGGCGTGTAGGTGCGGTAGCCGTGGGGGGTGCGCTCGGCGTCCGGCAGGATGCCGGCCGCCTCGTAGTTCCGGACCGCCTGGGTGGACAGACCGTGCCGGCGTGCCAGGTCGACCGGCCTCAGCCGACCATCGTCTTGAGGGTTTTGCCGCACCGTCCTGCCCATTTCGCGGAGAAGTTTCAACCGACGGTTCAACGATAGCGTTTATGGCATGACTGCTGGCATCACACCCACCGTCCATCCCCTCGACGCTGCTGTCGTCATGGGGCTGCTCCCGGCCAGGCCGCGGCTGCTCGCCCTGGGCGAGCCCACCCACGGCGAGGAGGTTCTGCTCGACGTACGCAACGACCTCTTCCGGCAACTCGTCGAGCGGGAGGGCTACCGGACGATCGCCATCGAGAGCGACTGCCTGATGGGCGAGGTCGTGGACGACTACGTCACGTCCGGCACCGGCACCCTCGACGAGGCCATGGCGCGCGGCTTCAGCCACGAGTGGGGCGTCTTCCCGGGCAACCGCGAGCTGGTGCGCTGGATGCGCGCGTACAACGAGGGCCGGCCCGCGTCCGAGTGGCTGCGTTTCGCCGGTTTCGACGGACCGCTGGAGATCACCGGCGCGGCGAGCCCCCGGCAGGCCCTCACCGCACTCCACGGCTATCTCGCGGCCCGGGTGGACGCCGACCTGCTGCCCTGCACCGCGGAGACGCTCGACCGCCTGCTCGGCGCCGACGACCGGTGGCCCAATCCCGCCGCCATGATGGACCCGTCGCAGTCGGTGGGGCGGACGCCCGAAGCCAATGAACTGCGGCTGTTCGCCGACGACCTGGTGGCCCTGCTCGACGCGCAGGCGCCACACCTGATGGCGGCGTCGTCCGGGGAGGAGTGGGACCGGGCGCGCCTGCACGGTCGTACCGCCGTCGGGCTGCTGCGCTACCACTACTGGATGGCCGACACGTCGCCGGGCCGGCTGGCGCGGCTGGTGGGCCTGCGGGATTCCATGATGGCCGCCAACCTGCTCGCCCTCGCCGAACGGGGCCCGACGCTGGTGCACGCCCACAACAGCCATCTGCAGCGGAACCGGAGCACCATGCGGATGGGCGCCCTACCGGTCGAATGGTGGAGCGCCGGCGCGCTCGTGAGCGTCCAGCTGGGCGAGGCGTACGCCTTCCTGGCCACGGCCCTCGGCACGATCCGCCACCAGGGAGTGGACACCCCGCCTCCGGACACCGTCGAAGGGCTGCTGTACGCGCTCCCGGACGACCGTTTCGTCGCCGACGCCCGCCGACTGGCCGCTGACCTCGGCACCGTGGTCTCTGCCCCCCGCGTGTCCCCCTGGTTCGGCTACGCCCCGCTGGACCCCGCCCACGTGGCCAGCACCGACGGGATCGTGTTCGTCAAGGACGCCCGGCCGAGCTAGTCCGGCCACCGCCCGCTGGCATGGCGAAAGGGCCATGCCAGCGGGCGGTGGAGGCCCGACGAGAACGCCGACCACTCCCAACTCCCGGTCGACAGCGCCGCAGATCTGCTCGCTGTCTCGGTTGCTCAGGCCAACTCAGTTGGCGGGCTGGCCGAACCAGCGGGAGAGGTGGTCGTCCAGGTCCTGCTGATCGTCGCCGATCCAGGCGACGTGGCCGTCGGGGCGTAGCAGGACGCACGGAGCATCCAGTGCCGCAGTGGGATCCGCGAGGTAATCGACCCGGTCCGACCAGCCGCCGACGCTCAGGCGTTCGGTGCGGTCCAGCAGCAGGCCGCGGCCGCGGTGCAGCAGACCGTAGAGGTGGCCCTGTTTCACGTCGATGTCGCGCAGGCGGCGGCCGAGCAGGTCGGGGCCTTCGCCGAAGTCGTAGCGGATGCCGATCGCGGTGATCTTCTCGATCAGATGGCGGTTCACCTCGTCGAAGTCCATCAGTTCGGTGAGCAGCCTGCGCACGGCCTGCGGGCCCGGTTCGGTCGACAGCAGTTCCATCTGGGCGCGGGTGTTGTCCAGCACGTCCTCGGCGACCGGATGACGTTCGGCCTGGTAGGTGTCCAGCAGTGTTTCCGGTGCCCGGCCGCGAATCTGTGCGGCCAGTTTCCAGCCGAGGTTGACTGCGTCCTGGACGCCCAGGTTGAGGCCCTGTCCGCCGATGGGTGGATGGATGTGCGCCGCATCGCCGGCCAGCAGCACCCGCTCGACCCGATAACGTTCGGCCAGCCGTGTGGCATCCCCGAAGCGGGACAACCAGCGCGGCGAGTGCACGCCGAAATCGGTTCCGGCGATGGCGCGCAACTGTTGCTGGAAATCCTCGAGGGTGGGCGGTTCCGCACGATCGCCGACTCCCGCGGCGGCGGGAACCACGACGCGATAGACCCCTCCGCCGAAGGGCCGGAGGCTGAATCGCTTATCGGTCTCGCAGATTTCAGTCACCTTGGCGGCGACCTCCTCCTGCGGCACACCCACTTCCATCTCGCCCATCAGCGTCTCGCTCCGCGAGGGCTCGCCGGGGAAGCCGACGCCGAGCAGCTTGCGCACCGTGCTGCGCCCGCCGTCACAGCCGACGAGGTAGCGCGAACGTAGCTGTTCCCCGTCGGCCAGCTCGACGGTCACACCGTCGTCGTCCTGCTCGAACCCGGCGACCGCACAACCGCGCCGGACCTGCGCACCCAGTTCGATCGCACGTTCTTCGAGCAGGTGAACGATGACCGGCTGCGGGATGCCCAGCAGATAGGCGTGCGCGGAATCCAGGCCCTCGGGTGCGGGCTTGTTGATGGCGGCGAAGAAGCCGCCGGCCGGACGCTGTCTTCCGCGTTCGAGAATGCGCTCCAACAGCCCGCGCATTGCCATCAGCTCGATACTGCGAATGTGCAGACCGACTATGCGGACGAACGACACGGGCTCGGTGTCCTTCTCCAGGACGAGTACCCGCACATCGTGCAGCCGCAGTTCGGCGGCCAGCATGGCACCGGTCGGCCCGCACCCGGCAATGATCACGTCGAACATGCGGGACGCACGATCGGCGCCGGAGGCCGGTGAGGGGAGTCCGGGGACGTCGCCCGCGGGGGAGTCGCGTTCGACGGCGTCGTTCGACGACGGCTCGGCGGCGAACTGCAGAGAGTGCATAGGTGTTGCCTTTCGGGAGTGCCTTGGTGGCAAGGCGCTCCCGGCGACACCTACGTCAATCGCCAGACCGTGACGGGAAGGGGGAGCACCCACATCGATACAGCGTTCATGGGTCTCACCTCCTCGGGCGGTGTCACGTTCGACTGCAAGCTACAAGCCGGAGCATCCGCCCGTCCAGTCGTTTCTCGCCCGATTATCGGATTAACGGTTATCGCAATCCGGCAATCTATCCGGACAAAGAGGACGGAACGGCGTTACATCATAATGACACTTTTGGTGTTCCCTGGCGTGCCGGTAGGGCTTTGCAGTCTGCAGGGCGGCGCGCCAGGTTCTGACTGACTTCTCGCCGCTGTATTGCCACCGGGTATACCCGGTGGGTATAGTCACGGACGTGACCATCTCCTACGCGTTGCTCGGGCTGCTCGAAAGGGAGAGCCGGCACGGCTACGACCTCAAGCACTCGTACGACCGGAGGTTCGCGGTCGCCAAGCCGATCCGGTTCGGCCAGGTCTACCGCACGCTCGCCCAGCTCGAGCGCGACGGCCGGGTGGCAGTCATGGGGGTTGAGGCCGGTGCCGGGCCCGACCGCAAGCGATACTCCATCACGCCCGAGGGCGTGACCGAGCTGGACGCCTGGCTGGCCGAGCCGGAGGAGCCGCAGCCCCAGCTTCAGTCCGTGCTGTTCACCAAGGTCGTGCTGGCCCTGATGTCCGGCCGTCCGGCAGCCGAGCATCTGGATGCGCAACGGGCGAAGCACCTCGCCGCGATGAAGGCGCTGACCGCGGCCCGGCGTCAGGCGACGTCCACGCAGGATGCTCTGCTCTTCGACTACCAGTTGTTCCACATCGAGGCGGATCTGCGCTGGCTCGACCACACCGAATCGCGCCTGTCGACGCTGGCCGAGGAGGTGCGCGATGTCCCCGGTCCTGGTCGGTCGTGAGCTGCACAAGTCGTACGGGCTCACTCCGGCGCTGCGCGGCGCCAGCATCGCAGTGGATGAGGGCGAGATCGTCGCAGTGATGGGGCCGAGCGGCTGCGGCAAGTCGACCCTGCTGCACTGTCTCGCCGGCGTCCTCACCCCCGACGCGGGCGAGGTCTACTTCGCCGGCGAGCGGATCGACCCGCTACCGGATCGACGCCGGGTGGAGTTGCGGCGCAGCGCATTCGGCCTGGTGTACCAGTTCGGGCAGTTGGTGCCGGAGCTGCCGGCCGTGGACAACATTGCGCTCCCGCTACTGCTCGCCGGGCAACCGCGGCGTACGTGCGTCTCCGAGGCGCAGTCGTGGCTGACCCGGATGGGCCTCTCCGGACTGGGGGACCGCCTGCCCGGCGAGCTCTCCGGCGGGCAGGGCCAGCGGGTCGCCCTGGCGAGGGCTCTGGTCGCGCGGCCGAGGGTCGTCTTCGCCGACGAACCGACGGGCTCGCTCGACTCGGTCGGCGCCGACCAGGTGATGGAACTGCTCGTCGACACGGCGAAGGAGCAGGGGACCACCGTGCTCGTGGTCACCCACGAGCCGCGCGTGGCCGGCTTTGCCGACCGCACGGTCCTGATGCGCGACGGCGTCGAATCGGTGCGGGTGAGCGGCGTCGAGCCCAACCTCCCCAGCGGTGGCGACTCGCTGCGGGTCACCGCGTGGGACACAGACCTGCCGGCCGACCGGATGTCGTGGTGAGCCGTACGCTGCGCCTCGGGTTGCGGCTGGCCCTCGGCGGCGGCCGGGAGGGTCTTGTCCGGCTGGTGTTCATGGCGGTCGGGGTCGGCCTCGGAGTTGCGCTGCTGCTGCTCAGCCTGATCGCACCGCACGCTCTGTCCGGCCGGTTCGAGCGCATGGCCTGGCAGGATGCGGCCTATTCGGCGCTCAGCCCGGAGACCGACGACGACCCGGTCGCGGAGTCGGCTGACGGGGCGCTGTTCCTCGCGGTCAGCGACTACTACGACGGTCGGCCGATGACCCGGGCCTATCTGGCGGCGCTCGGGACCGACCCGCCCCTGCCGCCGGGTCTTTCCCGCGTGCCCGGGCCCGGCGAGGTCGCCGCATCGCCGGCGCTGGTCCGGCTGCTGGAGTCCACTCCGGACGACGAGCTCGACGCCCGGTTCCCGGGTCGGGTCACGATGACCATCGGACCCGACGGGCTGGCCCACGACAACGACCTCGTCGCCGTCATCGGCCGCACCCCACAGCAACTGGAGGGCGTCCGCTCCGTCGCCGAGGTTCACGGGTTCGCCCAGGTGCGCCCGACCGGATGGGCGATATTCGCCATCCTGGCGGCCTTCGTGTTCGCGGGGTCGACGCTCGTCCTGGTCCCGGTCGTGATCCTCATCGTCGTGGTGACCCGGGTCGCCTGGCGACAGCGGGAGCAGCGGCTCGCCGCGATCCGGCTCGTGGGCGCCACCCAGTCACAGGTCTCGGTGGTGGCCGCGGCCGAGGTCGGGGTCGCGGCCGTCGGGGGCGCCGCCCTGGGCTGGGTGCTCTACGAGGTGGGCCGGCGAATCCTGGCCGCGACCGTGACCTTCCAGTACGGGCACTTCTGGCTCCAGGACATGGCCGTGCCGCCGTCGTGGCTGGCCGGGACCCTGCTGGGCGCGCCGGCACTGGTGATGCTCACGGCCGTCGCGTCGCTGCGCACCGTCCACGCGCGTCCGCTCGCGGTGCAGCGACGGTCACGGCGACCCCGCCCGTCGCCGTGGATGGTGTGGCTGCTGGTCCTGGGAGTCGGTGGCCAGTTCGCCCTCCTGCCCTTCCGGGACCGGCTGGCGATCCCCGCCGACGACAGTTCCCGATCGCTGCTCGGGACGCTCGTGGCGCTGCTGACGCTGTCGGCGTTGGTGGGCTTCGTCCTCGTCGGGCCATGGCTCGTCGCCGTGGTCGGCCGGGGTGTCGCCCGACTGGCCCGGTCGGCACCCGGCCTGCTGGCCGCGCGCCGCATCGCCGAGAACCCGCAGACCACGTTCTACTCGGTCGCCGCCGTAGGGCTGGCCGCCCTCGGGCTGGCCTACCTCGGCTGCACGGTCGCGATCACCGCCGGTCCGAACACCTCAGGCAACCAGGACGGGCCATGGAGCGCGTCGCTGCGCCCCGGCGTGGTCTCGGTCATGACGGGCGGCGTGTCGGCCGAGACGGTCGAGCCGATGCTGTCCGGCGGCGCGGTGGAGGTCCGGCAGGGTTACGACAGCGGCCTCGTACGGTGCGCCGATCTCGCGCGCGTTCTCCACGTCACCTGCCCATGGACTCCGGACTCCGCGTTCGCCGAGCCGGTTTACGACTCCACCGTCATCGACCTCATCTTCGTCCCTACCGATGGATCACTGGCCGCGGAGAACCGGGTCCGGACCCAGGCGGCGAATCTCGTGCCGAACGCGATCATCAACAGCAACCGTGACCCCATCGACTACAACCTGGAGACCTTCTTCCAGGACACCGACCGGCTGGGCGCGGTCGCCGCGCTGTTCGTGCTGCTTGTGGGGGCATTCGGACTGGCGGCGTCGATGGTCGGTGGTGTCATCGAGCGCCGACGACCGTTCGCGTTGCTGCGCGCGTCCGGTGTGTACCTCAGCGAGCTGCGCCGAACGGTGCTGCTCGAGACGGCGGTGACCATGACGGTCGTGTCGGTCGCCGGCGTCGGTGTCGGCATGCTGCTCGCGTACGCGTCCGCCCGGCAGGGCGGTGTGGGCTGGCGCTGGCCGGGGCCGGAGATGTACGCCTTCATCGGAGGGGGCGTCGTCGCCGCGTTGCTCTTCTCGACGCTCGCCCTGCCCCTGCTCAACCTCACCACCCGCCACGACGCCGTCCGCTTCGAGTAGCTCCTGAGCTCCTCGTGGAGCACGAGCGCGGGCCTCGACACCTCAGTCCTGATCCTGAGCCGGACCGCACCCGGCCGGGCCCGTCACGGGAGCGTGGTGATCCACCGCGCGGGATCGCCTGGCGGATCACCGCAACCACGTAGCTGGCACCGGACAGGGATCAGCCGAGGTGCCGCGCCCGTATGTTGCGGAAGGCGATGATCGAGGCGCCGTCGTGATTCTGCAGGCCGATGTAGCCCTGCGCATACTGCCGGCCGCTGGTGCCCGGGCCTGTTCGACCGCGCCTCCGCCTCCCCGCCCCGCTCGTCGCGGAACTGCAGGCGCAGGGAGAAGTCGCCGAACTGGGCGGCCCGGTACCAGAGCATGCCGAGCCCGCCGCCGGCGGGCGAGTTGGTCGTCACCATCGACCCGTCGTCGCGCAGGGCGAACCCGCGGCCGCCGACATAACCCCAGTTCGCGTACGACTCGGCCGTCCCGTCGAACAGGCTGACATAGCTGGCCGTCTTCCCCACGTCAGAGTGTTGTCTCGTCCTCGTGAAGTCCGGTCTTGGCATGGTTTCAGGGAGTGAAGCCCGGCGGGCGCCGGTATGCCGGACACCGGTTTCCGTACGGCGTTCACGGAGTTGGTGAAGCTGACCGGCGGCGCGGCCGTCGTGGTCGCCACCGACTGAACCCTGTGTGGCAGGGCCGCCTCACTGGCCGAGGCGGCAGTGCGGGAGGGAGTGGGTCGGCGCCCGGCGGGCCCGGGCGTCGTTATCCGCCAGCGCGACGTCCAGGAACGCGCCGACCCCGACCTGGGTGGCGTCGGCGAGCCGGGCGACGAGCAGCAGCCGCCGCCGCAAGGCGTCCGGCTCGCCGGCCTCCACCGGCCGCCGGCCGCTCTGGTGCGGCGACGTCCGACGCCGCCGGGCCGCGGACAGGTCCTCGTCGTCGAGTTGCGCCGCCAGCAGCGGCCAGACGTCCTGGCCGTGCGGGTCGAGTTCCTCGATCAGCAGTCCGACGGTGTCGCCGAGGACGTGGTACGCCCAGGGGTGGGGCAGTCGCGACAGCCGGTCGACCGCGGCGTCGACGCCCGCCAGGTCCGACACGTCGGCCGCCCGCACCCCGGCCACCACCGCGTTCCACAGTTCCTGTTCCGCCGGGGTCGGCGGGTGCAACATCGCCATCTGTGCTCCGCTTCTGACCTGCGAGGGGTCAGGCGTTCGAGAGTTTCCGGGCGGCCGTTGCGCCGCCCGGATGGGGTGGCCGGCACGGGCCCGTAGGAGGGCGAGACCCGTGCCGGCCGCGGTGATCACCCCAATCACCGCCTTCGCGTCGCCGCAGGCGGCCGGCCCGTGGTGACGTCGTCTTGGCCTGGGCGGACCCGGTCCGGATGCGCCCACCAATGTGAATCAAGTATGGGACATATTTAACTGTTTACGGCTATTTGAACGTTCGTGTCGCACGGGTTCACGTCCTCATTGAAGCGGTTCTGGTTCCACCGTGGCGAGACGCGCCACGGGCGGGGTTCGCGGTGGCCGCCGGAAGCCACCGGATGAGGCTATGGGGGAGCTTGCGGGTGTATGTCCCGATCCTGGGGCGAGCGGAGGAACCGATCCTTCACTATTCGGATATACGGAGCAACAGGCATGTTCTTCGCAAACGGCGCAGGCATGCGTTGAGCGGCGAAACGGGACAGAAATCAGTAACGCTCCGCGAGCCACCCCGGGTCGGGGTGGCTCGCGGAGTCGGTCGGTCTAGCGCTCGGTGCGGTCGTCGATCTCGGTGTCGGACTCCCCGGGTCGGGCGCCGATCGCCTCCTCGGCGGCGCGGCCGCCGGTGCTCTCGTCGCCCAGGGTCAGGCTGCTGCGGGGCAGCCCGGACAGCCCGGCCGGATCCCGGATCTCACCCCGTACGCCCCGGGTGTCCTCGGCACGGTCGTCGAACTGGGTCTCGCCGGGTCGGGCGCCGATCGCCTCCTCGGCGGCACGCCCGCCGGTGCTCTCGTCGCCCAGGGTCAGGCTGCTGCGGGGCAGCCCGGACAGCCCGGCCGGGTCCTGGGTGGGCTGGTCCGGCCAACCGGCGGTCTCCGCGCCCGCGCCGCCGGCGGACTCCCGCCGACCCACGCCCTGCGCGTGGTAAACGCCGGGCACGCCGGGGTCACCCGGATCGGCCAGGCTGGTGTCGACCGGCCGGGCGTCCGGTTCGGCCAGCCCCGCGCGGCGCAACATCTCGACCAGTTCGTCGTGCGGCATGCGCTCGGTGTCCGTTATTCCGGCCCCGCGCGCGATGGACCGCAGGGTCGTCAGGTCCTGATCTGCGAAGGTCTCGGCCATGCCGATGCCTTCCCGGCGCCGGAGAGAAGGAAACCTGTGGTCAGGCCCGCGCGCCACCCAGTCCCAGCAGCACGGCAAGGCCCAGCGCGCTGCGCGGGGCGTACGGCACCCGCCACAGGCCGCCGTGCGCCGCCGCGTACGCCTCGTCCCGCCACGGGTGCTCCTGCGCCGGCCCGCCGCCGGTGCGGAGGTCGTGCACGAGCAGCGCGGCCATCAGGGTGTTGCTGGTCGCCGGCTCGAACACCTCGATGCCGAACCGGTGCGCCCCGGCGTACGCGGCCGCGAGGGCACGGTTGCGCAGCACCGAACGGGTCCGGGTGGGCGGGGCCACGGTGAACGACACGGTGGCGCCGGCGTCCCGGGCCACCGCCGCCCGCCAGCGTTGCAGCCGCTTGGCCAGCGCATAGTTCGGTCCCTGCTGCGGCACCAGGCTGTCGTTGATACCCGGGTCGGCGCCGGGCGGGTAGTTGCGGTGCAGCAGCCGGCCGCCGGAGAGCAGCCGCAGCGACCGGCGCCCCAGGCCGCGGGCGGCGTACCCGCGTTCGGCGTGGGCGACGGCCTCGGCGGGCACGGCGTACACGTCGGTGGGGGTGGCCAGGAAGGCCAGCGCGGTGTCCGGGCGGTGCCGCCCCAGGTGGACGGTGAGCGCGTCGACCGCGGTGGCGACCCGGACGTTGGTGGCGCCGTCGGCGTACACGTAGTTGCCCAGGACGAGCCGGCCGTCCAGGCCGCGCAGCCAGCGGGCGGCCTGCGGCAGGCGGTGCAGCAGGTCGGCGCCGGCCCCGGCGGCGAGGGCGGCGTCGTCGTCGCCGGTGCCGGGCCGCACCGGCAGGTCCAGCCGGCCGCCGTACCGGTGGGCGATGCGCAGCAGGCGGCGCCAGATCTCCGGGCGGGGCAGGTCGACCGCGACCACGGCACCGCCCCAGCGCAGCACGGACGGCAGCGGGCCCATCTCGGCGCCCGCGCCGAGCACCACGATCCGCTGGTCGCGCAGGTCCAACCAGTCCGGGTTGGCCTGCACCGCGCGGACCGCCTCCGCGCAGCTCGGCTCGACGACGCCCGCGTCCACCCAGGCGTCGAGGCGCCGGCGCAGGTCGTCGCCGCGCAGGCGCTGGCCCCGATACGGTAGGGACAGCTCGCGCTCCACCGGGCCGGCGCCGGTGACCGTGGCGGTCTCCAGCGGCGGCTCCCGGTCGGGCAGCGCGCACGCCTGGTCCAGCGCGACCTCGGCGCCGTCTGCCGGGATGTAGCGCATCCGGGTGTGCAGGGCGGCGAGCCCGTCCCGAGCGACGGTGAGCGCGGCCTCCCGGGAGAGCAGGCCGGCCTCGACGAGCCGGCGGAAATGGCCGAGGTAGCCGTGCCGCCAGTCGGTCTCGTGCTCGGCCGACCGGGCGCCGACCGGGTCCACCGCGCGCAGGGCGTCGGCGACCACCGCCCGCCCCAGGACGGTCGTGCTGCGCCGGCCGTCGCCGGTCGCGGGGAACACCACCCCGGTCGGGCCCTCCACGGCTCACCTCCTGCTCGTCACGGCCGCCGCCGGCCGTGGGCCCACTCTGCCCCATCGACCGCGCCGCCGCCCGCCGAGGGCGGCCCGCCGGCCCGCTCCAAGGTCACGGCCCGCGCACGGATCGGTCACGACGGTCGCGCTTGGGTATCGGCTCGGCCACGGCGGGATCCGCCGCGCCGCCGGTCTGCGTCAATGACCATGACCCGTCGCCAGCCCCTCGGAGGAAACCATGGTCCAGATCAGACGGTCGGCGCTGTTGCTGGTGGCGTTGGCCACCGCCGTGGCGGTCAGCGGGTGCGGCAGCGACGGCGGTGCGCGGCGCACCGACGCGGCCCCCCACGGGCCGGTCCGCCCGGACGGCGGCACCCCCTGGTCCGGCGACGAGACCCGGGCCTCCGACGACCCGCTCTCCACCTTCGCCCTCGACGTCGACACCGCCTCCTACGGCTACGCCCGGCGGCTCATCATGGACGGCCGGCTGCCCGAACAGGGCACGGTACGGCCGGAGGAGTTCGTGAACTCCTTCCGCCAGGACTACCCGCAGCCCGCCGGTGACGGCTTCGCCGTGCACGTCGACGGCGCCCGCCTGCCGAAGACCCACGAGGCCGGCGGCGACGAACGGCTCCTGCGGGTCGGCCTGCAGACCCGCGCCGAGGACGAGGAGCGCCGCCCGGACGCGGCGCTCACCTTCGTCATCGACGTCTCCGGGTCGATGGGCGAGCCCGGCCGCCTCGACCTGGTGCGCGACGCCCTGCACACGCTGGTGGACCAGCTGCGCCCCACCGACTCCATCGCCGTGGTCGAGTTCAGCAACGAGGCCCGGGTGGTCCGGGAGATGACGCCGGTGGCCGACGCCCGAAAGCTGCACGTGGCGATCGACAGCCTGCACACCAGGGCCAGCACCAACCTGGAGGCCGGCCTGGTGCTCGGCTACCGGGTGGCCCGCGACGGCTTCCGCGCCGGCCGGACGAACCGGGTGATCGTTCTCTCCGACGGGCTCGCGAACACCGGCAGCACCGAGGCGGAGCCGATCCTGCGCCGGGTACGCGCCGAGGCGGAGAAGCAGATCGCCCTGCTCGGCGTGGGCGTCGGCAGCGACTACGGCGACGAGCTGATGGAGCAGCTGGCCGACCGGGGCGACGGCTTCGCGGTCTACGTCAGCGAACGGGAGCAGGCCCGCGAAGTGTTCGTGCGGCAGTTGCCGGCGACGCTGAGCGTGCGGGCGCTGGACGCGAAGGTGCAGGTGAGCTTCGCGCCGCAGGCGGTGCGTTCCTACCGGCTGGTCGGCTACGACAACCGGGCGGTGGCCGACGAGGACTTCCGCGACGACCGGGTCGACGGCGGCGAGGTGGGCCCCGGCCACAGCGTCACGGCGCTGTACGCGGTCCGGCTCGCCGAGGGCGCGTCCCCGTCGGACCGGATCGCCCAGGTGCAGGTGCGCTGGACCGATCCGGCCGAGCGCACGCCGGCCGAGACGTACGGGTCGGTGACCGTCGCCGACGTGGACCGGGACTTCGCCACGGCGTCGCCGCGGTTGCGGGCCTGCTACGCGGCCGCCTGGTTCGCCCAGACGCTGCGGGCGGACGGGTCCGACGGGGAGGTCCGGCTGACCGACCTGGCCGCCATCGCGGACGGGGCGGCCGCCGCCACCGAGGACGCCGAGGTGCGGGACCTGGCCCGGGTGATCCGCTCCGCCGACGAGCTGCGCTGAACCGGGGCCGGCCGGTGCCGGGCAGGGGAGGCTCCGGCCGGCCGTCGGGTCAGCGGCGGGCGGGTTTGGGCTCCGGGGTCGGGCGGCCGCGCTCCGGGTCGACACCGACCTGCACGGCGAAGCCCGGGTCGACGGCGAGCAGCGGGCGCGGCCCGAACAGCGCCATCGCGGTGAGCAGCTGGTCGGTGCCGCGCTCGCGCCAGGTGGGCCGCCGCTGCGGGTCCAGCTCGGCGTGCGCCCGGCGCTGCCGGCGCAGCAAACGGCGGGCGGCCGCGCCGGTCTCCGGCACCTCGCACAGCCACCAGCCGCCGAGGGCGGTGGCCAGGCAGCACAGCAGCAGGCCCACCACGGAGGCCGGTCCGCCCGCGTCGCGCCCCTCGACCGCGCTCTCCACCAGCCGGGTCACCCCGACCGCGGCGACCGCGAACAGCGGCAGGGTGCCCAGCGCGATGCGGCGCCGCTGCGCCGGGGTGAGCAGCCAGCCGTCCCGGACGAGCCGGCCGACCAGCCGGCGCAGCGCGCGGCCGACGCCGGGGTCGGCGAGCACGGCGGCCCAGGTCTGCGGCCGGCCCAGCGCGGCGTGCAGGGCGCGGACCAGCGCGGGCGACCGGGGCGGCGGCGGGCCGTCCACGGAGAGGGTGGCCAGCTCGCCGCGGCGCACCACGCCGGCCCGGTGCAGCGCGGCCATGCCCACCTGGCAGGCCAGCAGGGCCCGGTCGGTGAGGTAGGCCAGCTCGACCGCGTCCGGGGCGGTGCCCCGGGCCCGCCGGCCGGTCAGCTCGCGCGCCGCCAGCGCGACGGCGAGGGCCACGGCGACCGCCCCCAGGTAGTCGAGGAGGAAGAGCGGTCCGCTGACACCCCAGAGCATGGCGACAAGTATGGCCCGGCCGCCCGCGTCGACCGGCGCCCGCGTGCCCGCCGCTCAGGAGGCGTGGCTCACCTCACTGTCCCAGATCTGCGACCACGGGCGGCGCAGGCCACGGCAGACGAAGATCGGCTCGCCGTTCTCGTCGTTGTCGACGTCGACCCGCTGGTCGACCCGGCCGGCCTCGGTCACCTCGGTGAACCAGGCGCGCAGCCGGTCGGGGCGCTCCCAGCCGACGGCGATCACCACGTCGGCGTCGTCGGCCGGGCGGCCGAACCGGGCCATGCTGTTGTGCCCCGAGTAGGCCCGGGGCAGGTCCCGCGCCGGGCCGTAGCGGGCCAGCGCCCCGGCCTCGCCGTAGTTGCCGGTGAGCACGACCGCCCGGGCGCGCTCCTCAGGGGGTAGGCCCCGGTGCACGGCGGCGACCGAGTCGGCGAACGCGGGCCAGCCGATGGTCTCGCCCGCGTCGTAGTTGACCTCGACCACGAAGCCGGGCAGCCGGTCGGCCGGCAGGGTGGGCAGCAGCAGGACCGCGCTGCTGACGACCATCAGCGCGGCGGCGGTGGCCAGCAGCGCCTGCCGGGCCCGGGCCGCGCCGCGCCGGGCCCAGTCGGCGGTGACCACCGCGCCGGCCGCGGTGAGCACCAGCAGCAGCGGGGCGTCGTAGTAGCCCTTGCCGCCGGCGAGCAGGACGATTGCGAAGCCTGCGAGCCAGGCCCAGCCGATCGCCCGGTACGCCGCCCAGGTGGGCCGGCGCAGCAGCGCCACGAGCCCGGCGATCCAGACCGGGGTGGCGAACGGGCTGATGATGAGCAGTTGCAGCACGACGGCGTCCAGCCGGCCGCTGTAGGAGCTGTCGCCGTCGGCGATCGAGGAGGCGACCGAGAGCTGGGGGAAGCCGTGCGCGGCCTGCCAGGCCAGGTAGGGCACGGCGAGCAGGACGGCGATGCCGGCGCCGGCCAGCACCCACCGGTCGCGCAGCAGCCGGCGCGGCCCGGCGATCAGCACCCCGACCAGCAGGCCGACGCCGAGCAGCGCGGGCAGCAGCTTGTTGAGCATGCCCAGGCCGAGCGCCAGGCCGAGGCCGAGCGCCCAGCGGGTGTCGCCGGTGCGCAGCATCCGCACCGCGCACCATGCGGCAACGAGCCAGACCAGCAGGTCGACCGTGGTGGTGCTGAGCAGGTGACCGGGCGCGAGCACCACCCCGGCCGCGGCGGCGAGCACGGCGGCGGCCACCTGGGCGGCGCGACCCGCGCCGAACTCCCGGGCGAGCGCCGCGACCAGCACCACCGACGCGCCGCCGATCAGCGCGGACGGGGTGCGCAGCAGCACCAGGTTGCCGGGCGCGACGGTGTCGGCCAGTCGGGCCAGGGCGGGCACGAGCGGGCCCTGGTCGACGTAGCCCCAGTCGAGGTGCCGGCCGCAGAGCAGGAAGTAGAGCTCGTCGCGGTGGTAGCCGTAGCGGCCGGCGAGCAGCAGCAGCACGGCGGTGACGGCCCCGCCGACCAGCCAGGGCGCGGCGGCGCGCGGCCCGGGTGGCGGGGGCGTCGGCGCGGCGGGCGCCCCGGCGTCGGGGCGGTCGAGGTCGGTGACGGGTTCGGCCACCTGCTCATGATGGTCCGGCCGCGCCACCGCGCGCTGCCCCGGGATGCCGGGGTGGGTGCGGGCGGAAATCGGTACCGGCCGGCGAACGCGCGGCTAGTGCGGTGTCCAGAACGTTCGCCGGAATGGCGGTGGTGCGGTCTCGGGGCCGGGCACGTTCGGTGAGTTGGACTCCGCTGGTGCCCGGTCGGTGTTGCGTCGGTTCTCGGATGCCTGGTTCGCGGCGGCAAAGTGCCGCCGCGACGGTGATCTGAAGACGCGGTTTCCGCGGCGGCGGCGTGGGCTGGTGCCGGTGCGCTGGTATCACGGCACCTTCATCCTTCGATGAGCGTCGGGTGCGGATCCCAGTGGCGAGGGGCGTACCGGCGTTGTGGGTGCGCCTGGCGCGGGAGGTGCCGTACCCGGTCGAGCAGGTACGGTCGGTCACCCTGCTGTGCGAGGGTGGGCGGCTGTTCCTGGACGTGACCGCTGAGGTCCCGGTCGTGACCTACCCAGCGGGTGTAGGGCCGGATCCGGCCCGGGTGGCCGGGGTGGATCTGGGGATCATTCACCCGTATGCGGTGGCCGGCCCGGACGGTGCGGGTTTGCTGGTGTCCGGCCGGGCGATCCGCGCGGAGCACCGGATGCACCTGGCCGATACAAAAGCCCGACGCCGCGCGGTCGCCGAACGCGCCCCCAAGCCGGGGCAGCGGGGTTCGCGGCGGTGGCGCCACTACCGCCGTCGTTCGCGAGTGGTGGAGGGCCGGCATCGACGACGGGTGCGTCAGGCCCAACACGAAGCCGCCCGCCAGGTCGTGACCTGGGCCGTGGAGCAGCAGGTCGGGGTGCTGCACGTTGGGGACCCGCGTGGCGTGCTCGCGATCGATGCCGGGCGGCGGCACAACCTGCGGCTGCGGCAGTGGCAGATCGGCCGGCTCCTGCAGGTCCTCACCGACAAGGCCGTCCTGGCCGGCATCAACGTCCGGCTGGTCGACGAACGCGGCACGTCCTCCACCTGCCCCACCTGTCGGCGGCGGGTACCGAAACCCCGCGGCCGGACCTTGTCCTGCCCGCTCTGCCATTTCTCCGGGCACCGCGACCTCGTCGCGGCCGCCACCATCGCCACCCACACCCCGGGCGGCGGACCCACCACCCCCACAGCCGCTCCCGTCGTGGTGCCCGGGGTGGTCACGCACCGTCGAGCCGGACGGCACCTCCCCGGTGCCGGCCAGTCCCGACGTGACCCCCGCCGCCCACCAGCGGCGCGAGGTCCAGTTGGCCTGCGGAGGCCCGCCCCACCCCCGTGGGGAGTCGCTCGCCCACGGCGAGGATCCACAACAACCACCGGACACCCGGTGAACGTTCGTGGACACTGCACTAGCGTGCGCGGGATGCGCATCCGGGACTACACCGAGACCGACTGGGCCCAGGTCTGGCCGATCGTCGAGGACGTCATCGTCGCCCAGGAGACCTTCCCCTACGACCCGAAGTGGCCGGCCGAGGTGGCCCACGAGGTGTGGGTGGAGCGACCGCCGGGCCGCACCGTGGTCGCCGAGGAGGGCGGGACGGTGCTCGGCACCGCCAAGATGGGCGCGAACCGCCCGGGTCCGGGCGCGCACGTGGCCACCGCCAGCTTCATGGTGTCGGCCGCCGCGAGGGGCCGCGGCGTCGGCCGGGCCCTGTGCGAGCACGCCCTGGACTGGGCTCGGCGGCAGGGCTTCGCCGCGATGCAGTTCAACGCGGTGGTGGAGACCAACACGGCGGCCGTGGAGCTGTACCGGCGGCTCGGCTTCACGGTGATCGGCACCGTGCCGGAGTCGTTCGCGCACCCCACCCTCGGGCGGGTGGGGCTGCACGTCATGCACCGTCCCCTGTGAGCGGCGCGGTTGCGCGAGGATGGCCAGATGAGCCCTGAGCCGATCAAGCTGGCGGCCGCCCTGGCGCGCTTCGACCAGCTGTGGAGTCCGCGCATCGTCACCACCGTCAACGACTACGACGTCCGGATCGCCAAGGTGGCCGGCGAGCACGTCTGGCACGCCCACGACCACACCGACGAGTTCTTCCTGGTGCTCGACGGCGAGCTGCGCATCGCCCTGCGCGACGGCGCGGACGGCGCGGAACGCGAGGTGGTGCTGCCACGCGGCGCGGTGTTCGTGGTGCCGCGCGGGGTGGAGCACCGGCCGTCCGCGCCGGACGGCGCGTCGATCCTGATGTTCGAGCCGTCCGGCACCTCCAGCGTCGGGGAGCGGCACGACGAGGTGCCCGAGCACGTGGACGCCACCACCGGGCACCGGCTCTGACCGGATCGCCTCAACGCCCCGCCGGCGCCGGCTCCGCCACGGCCGGCGGGGCCGGCGTCGGGGTCGGCCAGCCCAACCGGCGTACGTCGGGAACGGCGGCCGTCCCGGCGCAGGCGAGCAGGACCAGCACCCCGGCCACCGCGAGGGGAACCGGGGCGCCCCAGGCGTCGGCGGCGAGCGGGGCGAGCGCGTAGCCGAGCGGCATGGCGCCCAGCGACATGAGCCAGTCGTACGAGGTGACCCGGGCGAGCACCTCGGGCGGGAACTGGCCCTGCACCACGGTCTCCCAGACGGGGTTGAGGAAGCCGAGGGCGGTCAGCGCGAGGCAGTAGGCGGCGACGGTCACCGGTGCGGGCGCGGCGGCGGCGAGCAGCAGCAGCGGCGCCGCGTACGCCGCGAGGACCAGGTTGCCCAGCAGTACCGGTCGGCGGGGGCGGGCCCGGACGGCGAGCAGCGACCCGGCCAGCAGGCCGACCGCGCCGGCCTGCTGGAGCAGCACCCACACGCCCTCGCCGCCGAGGCGGTCCACGGCGACCACCGGGCCGAGGGTGAGCAGCACTGCGGCGGCGCCGTTCCAGACGCCGTGGGCGAGCAGGCTGCTCCAGTACCAGTCGCGGGCGCGGACCTCGCGCCAGCCGAACACCAGGTCGGCCCGGAGCGACCGGTGCGGGACGGGCACGTGCCGCACCCGGATGACGGCCAGCAGCGCGGCGCTGACCGCGAACGAGGCGGCGTCGAGCACGAACGCCCAGCCCGGTCCGGCGGTCCAGACCAGCAGCCCGGCCAGGGCCGGGCCGGCCAGCCGGCTGGCGTTGCCGGTGGCGCCCATCAGCGCGTTGGCCCGCTGCCGGCCGTCGGCGTCGACGGTGCCGGCGATCAGCGGCGACGCGGTGGGGTTGGCGAACGCCGAGGCCGCGCCGCCCACGGCGGAGGCCACCGCGAGGTGGGTCAACGAGGGAGCACCGCCGAGCAGTTCGACGCCGACGGCCAATTGGGCGGCGCAGCGCACCAGGTCGGTCACGAGGGCGACGCGGCGGGCGGCGAACCGGTCGGCGACCACGCCGCCGAGGGGGAGCAGCAGCAGCCGCGGCACCATCGCGCAGCCGAGCACCACGGCGAGCGCGGCGGTCGAGCCGGTGGCCCGGAGCACGGCGAGGGCCAGCGCGGTGGGCACCACGGCGTCGCCGATCGCCGAGACGGTGCGGCCGAGGAACAGCAGTCGGAAGGCGCGGAGCCGGAGAGGATGGGTCACATCCGGAGGCTACTTCGATGTCGAATATTTCGGCAACGAATATTTCGCCGTCGGCGTACCGTGGTCGGGTGACCGACCGCGACCCCGTCGACCAGCACATCGAACGCTGGCTGCCCGTGGTGCCCGACCTGGACCCCGACGTGGAGGGGGCCGTCGTCCGGATGTCGCTGCTCACCCGGCACCTGCGCGGGGTGAAGGACCGGGCGCTGGCCGAGCTGGACCTCCAGGAGAAGGAGTACGGCACCCTGCACGCCCTCGCCGGCCGGGGCGGCCGGGCCGCGCCCTCGGAGCTCGCCGCCGACCTGCGGATGGCACCCGCCTCGATCACCGCCCGGGTGGACGCGCTGGTCCGCCGGGGCTTCGTCCGACGGATCCCGTCCGAGGTGGACCGGCGCCGGATCGACGTGGAACTCACCGAGGCCGGCCGGGCCGCGTGGCGGCGCGCCATGGGGGTGGTCGGCGACGAGGAGCACCGGGTCCTCGGCGCGTTGACCCCGGACGAGCGACGGGTGCTGTCCGACCTGCTGCGCCGGGTCACCCTGGCGGCCGAGCCGCCGCCCGGCCGGATCTGACCGGCCGGAATGTCGGTGGCCGGGACTAGGTTGGTGACCGACCAGCCAACGCCCGCCCAGGGAGGCGCCATGAGCACGCTCGTCGACCGACCGCACACCGCCCTGCTCGTCATCGACGTGCAGAACGGCGTGGTGCAGCACGCGTACGACCGGGACCGGGTGGTGGGCAACATCGCCGCCCTCGTCGACCGCGCCCGCGCGGCCGGGGTCGAGGTGGTCTGGGTGCAGCACCGCAGCGAGGAACTGCCCACCGGCAGCGAGCAGTGGCAGTACGTGCCCGAACTGGTGCGCCGCGACGCCGAGGCGCTGGTGCACAAGGCCTGGGGCGACTCGTTCGAGGAGACCGACCTGGAGTCGGTCCTCGCCACGCGGGGCATCGGCCGGCTCGTCGTGACCGGCGCGCAGACCGACGCGTGCATCCGGTCGACGCTGCACGGCGCGATCACCCGGGGATGGGGCGACACGCTGGGCGGGCCGGGGCCGCTGCACGGCGACGGCACCGGGCACATGGGCTTCCGGCATGTTCGCGGCGGCAGCGTGGAGATCAG
>NZ_JBEXLR010000081.1:0-29867 GCF_040610095.1 Micromonospora sp. NPDC004540 | reverse complement strand
CCCGCGTCCGCCGACGCGGGCCGCGCCGGGGCCTGGCGGTGGTGCTGACGGCGCTGCTGCTCGCCCCGGCGGCCTGCCGGGAGCCGCTCGTCCCGCCCGGGGCGCCCACCCCGTGGCCCTCCACGCAGGCCCGGCACTGGCAGTGGCAGTGGCAGCTCACCGGCCCGGTGGACGTCACCGTCGAGGCCGACGTCTTCCTGCTCGACGCGGTGCGGACCACCTCCGACGAGACCGGCGCGCTGCGCGCCCGCCACCGTCGCCTGGTCTGCCAGGTGCGGGTCGGCACGTTCGCGACCACCGACCCGGACGCCAGCCGCTTCCCGACGGCGGTACGCGGGTCGGCGGTGCCCGGCCGACCGGGCAGCCGGTGGCTGGACGTCCGCCAGTGGGACTCGCTGGAGCCGGTGCTGGCCGACCGGTTCCGGCTCTGCCGGGGCAAGGGTTTCGGCGCGGTGGCGCTCGACGACGCCGACGGCTACCTGTACCGCTCCGGCTTCCCGCTCTCCTTCGACGACCAGTTGCTGTTCAACCGGCGGCTGGCCGAACTGGCCCGCCGGCTGGAACTCTCCCCCGGGCTGGTCGACGACCTGCCGCAGGTGGCGGCGCTCGCCCCCGACTTCGACTTCGCGGTCAACCAGGAGTGCCTCCGGCTGGGCGGGTGCGACAAGCTGCTCCCGTTCGCCGACGCGGACAAGCCGGTCTTCCACGTGGAATACACGGGCGATCCGGCCGACTTCTGCGTCACCACGGTCGGCTACGGCTTCGCCTCCATCCTCAAGGACCGCAAGCTCGACGCCTGGCGCGAGCCCTGCACGCTGCCCTGAGCCGGCGTTGCACGTTCACGACGCTGCTCGGGACGCCGGGCACTGGCACGTCCCGGCCCCGCGTACGTTGGTCCTATGGCGACCTACTGGACCCTGGGGTGCGATGCCGACGATCCCCAGCGGATTGCTGGCTTCTGGGCGCTTGCCCTGGGATATGTCAAGGAGCCCGGCTTCGACGAGCCCGACAACGCGTCCATCGTCGACCCGGACGGCAGAGGACCCGCCATTGGCTTCCTGAAGGTACCCGAGGGCAAGTCGGCCAAGAACCGGATGCATATCGACGTCCGCGTGGCGGGCCCGGGCCCCGGGGACATGATCGAGCGTGCACGACTGATCCAGCAGAAGGTGCCTGAGCTGGTGGTGGCCGGCGCGGCAGTGGTCCGCGAGGAGTGGTACGGCGACACCTTGGGGCACGTCGTCATGCAGGATCCCGAGGGCAACGAGTTCTGCGTCGCGTGATGCGTGGACGGTGCGAGTTCCAAACAGCGACAGCCCGTCGCGCGGTAACCCGTCACGGTCAGCGGACCGCATCGAGCTGAGTCGCCCGGGCACGGACACCGGGAGCGGGCAGCAGCGAGGGCGCCTACAGCCCGCGTACCTCTGAACAAGCGGCACCGCCCCCGGCCCGGACGGGCGGGGGCGGTGTCCAGGGACGGCGGCGGTCAGCCGGGTGCGCCACCGGTGACCGGGGCGGGGGTGCCGGCGCCGCGTTGCGCCGGGATGCCGGCGTGCTCGGCGCTGAGCGGGGTGGCCAGCTCCTCCAGGGACTTCCCCTCGGCCTTGACACCGAGCGCCAGCTCCACCAGGCCGCCGATGATCATCACGGCGGCGCCGACGACGAAGGCAACCACGGTGTCGCCGACCTGGCCGGAGCCGACCAGCTTGGCGAAGAGCAGCGGGCCGGTGATGCCGCCGGCCGCGGTGCCGATCGCGTAGAAGAACGCGATGGCCATGGCCCGCGTCTCCATCGGGAAGATCTCGCTGACCGTCAGGTACGCGGCGCTGGCGCCAGCGGAGGCGAAGAAGAGCACCGCGCACCAGCAGGCGGTCATGGTCACCGCGTTGAGCACGCCCGCGTGGAACAGCCAGGCGGTGCCGAGCAGCAGGATGCCCGAGCCGATGTAGGAGCCGGCGATCATCGGGACCCGGCCGACCGTGTCGAAGAGCCGGCCCAGCAGCAGCGGGCCGAGCAGGTTGCCGACCGCGATCACCGCGAAGTAGTAGCCGCTGTTGCCCGGCGGGACGTCGAAGAAGGTCTGGAGGATCTGGGCGAAGCCGAAGGTGATCGCGTTGTAGAGGAACGCCTGACCGATGAAGAGCGAGAAGCCCAGCGTGGCGCGCTTCGGGTAGCGGGCGAACAGCGTCTTCGCGATCTCCAGGAAGTTGGTGCTCTTCCGCTGCTTGATCTCGATGTAGTTGTCCGCCTCGGCGAGGTCCTTGCCGGTCTCCCGCTTCACCTCGGCCTCGACCGAGTCGACGAGATGGTTCGCCTCGTCGGCCCGGCCGTGGATGAACAACCAGCGTGGGCTCTCCGGGACGTGCCGGCGGACCAGCAGGATCACCACGCCGAGCACCGCGCCCAGGCCGAACGCCACCCGCCAGCCGAGGTTGGTCGGCAGGCCGTTGAGCAGCGGCACGGTCAGCAGCGCGCCGAGCGCGGCGCCGAGCCAGAAGGTGCCGTTGATGATGATGTCGATGCGGCCGCGGTGCCGCGCCGGGATCAACTCGTCGATGGCCGAGTTGATGGCCGCGTACTCGCCGCCGATGCCCATGCCGGTGAGGAACCGGAACAGGAAGAACCACCAGGTGTCGAAGGACAGCGCGGTCAGCGCGGTGGCGACCAGGTAGAGCCCGAGGGTCAGCAGGAACAGCTTCTTGCGTCCGAACCGGTCGGTGAGCCAGCCGAAGAAGAGCGCGCCCGTGCAGGCGCCCGCCACGTAGAGCGCGGCGGCCAGGCCGGTGACCTGGCTCTGGGTGATGCTCAGGCCGCTGCCCGGCTCGGCGAGCTTGCCGGAGAGGTTGCCGACGATGGTCACCTCGAGGCCGTCGAGGATCCACACCGTGCCGAGGCCGATCACGATCATCCAGTGCCAGCGGGACCACGGCAGCCGGTCCAGGCGGGCCGGGACGTTGGTCCGTACGGTGCCGGTCCGCACGTCGGTGCTCATGACGCGCTCCGGAGGGCTGCGAGGGCCGGGGCGCGACGGGCCGCCGGCGTGAGCTGTTCGTCCATGGCGGCCCAGATGCCCCGCCGCCCCGGCCGTTAATCCTGCCGTGACACCTCCGTCACAGGACGAAGGGCGGACCGGACCGGCCCGCCCTCCCCCGTCCCGTGGATCAGCGCGCGCCGACCAGTTCCGGTGCCGGCGCGGGCGGCTCGGCCGGCGGGGTCGCCGCCCGGCCGCGCAGGAACCGCGGCGCCCACCAGTTCGCGTCGCCCAGCAGGGTCATCAGCGAGGGCAGCACCACCGCCCGGATGATCGTGGCGTCCAGCAGGATGGCCGCGGCCAGGCCGATGCCGAGCTGCTTGAAGTCGATGGTGCTCAGCGTCGCGAAGATCGAGAAGACCCCGACCATGACGATCGCCGCGCTGGTCACCACGCCCGCCGAGGAGGTGATCCCGTACGCCACCGCGTCCTTGTTCGACATCCCCTGGCGGATCCCCTCGCGGATCCGGCTGACCACGAAGACGTGGTAGTCCATGGAGAGCCCGAACAGCACCACGAAGAGGAACATCGGCAGCCAGGTGACGATCGCGTCCATCGAGGTGAAGCCGAGCAGCCCTTCCGCCCAGGTGCCCTGGAAGACCAGCACGAGCAGGCCGTACGCGGCCCCGGCGGAGAGCAGGTTCAGCAGGATCGAGGTGAGCGCCACCACCACCGACCGGAACGTCCAGGCCATCACGAGGAAGGTGAGCGCCAGCACGAAGGCCGCCACCAGGGGCAGCTTCGCCCAGATGTGGTCCGCGTAGTCCTCGCTGGCCGCCACGCCGCCGCCGACCGCGTACTCGACGCCGGGAATGCCGCCCAGCGCGGCCGGGACCAGGTCCTGGCGCAGCTCGTGCAGGGACCGGGACGCCTCGTCGGTGCGGCTGGCGTACGGCGTGGCCACCTCCAGCACCGACACCCGCCGGTCGGCCGACACCTTGATCTTCGGGCCGTCCCCCTCGATCGGCGCGAAGAGCGGGTCGGCGGCGGCCCGGCCGGCCAGCGCGGTGAGCGCGGCCTTCACCCGGTCGGCCTGGTCGGCGGGCGCCCGCACCGCCACGGTGTGGCTGGTGCCGTTGCTCGGGAAGGCCGCGGTGAGCCGGTCGTACGCCTGCATGGCCGCCGTGGTGCGGGGCACGTCCTCCATGCCGGGGAACTTCAGCTTCATGCCCAGCGCCGGGGCGGCCAGGGCGAGCAGCAGCCCGACCGAGACCACCAGGGTGGCCAGCGGCGCGCGCAGCGCGGGCCGCAGCACGGCCGGCCAGAACCGGGGCCGGGCCGGCTGGCCGTGCCGCCCGACGCGCGGGGCGGTGAGCCGCCACAGCAGCGGCACCCGGGGCCGGTCGACCCAGCGGCCCAGCTTGGCCAGGAGCGCCGGCAGCACGGTCAGCGAGCCGATCACCGCGACCGCGACCACCAGGATCGAGCCGACGGCGAGCGAGGAGAAGATGGCGTCCTGGGCCAGCAGCAGCCCGGCCATCGAGATGATCACGGCGGTGCCGGAGACCACCACGGCGTGCCCGGAGGTCTCCGCCGCGATCTCCACGGCGTCGAGCCCGGAGCGGCCCTTGGCCCGTTCCTCGCGTTCCCGCCGGACGTAGAAGAGCGAGTAGTCCACGCCGACCGCCATGCCGATCAGCAGGATCACGCTGGCCGTGGTGTCGGTGGCCGGCACCAGGTGGGAGGCGAGGGTGGAGAGACCCATCGCCGCGGCCACCGAGGAGAGCGCGAGCAGCACCGGCACGCCGGCCGCGATCAGCGCGCCGAACGCGATGATCAGGATGGCCAGGGTGACCGGCAGGCTGAGCAGTTCGGCCCGCTTGAAGTCCTTGCCGAGGGTGTCGTCGAGCGCCTTGCCGATCGACGGGCCGCCGACCTGCTCGACCCTCAGCGCCGGGTGCGCCTCCTGGACCTTCGCCGTGGTGTCGCGCAGCGGCTGCACCCGGTCGGAGGCGGTCTCCGGGTCGCCCGCCATGGTGATCGGCACCAGCATCGCGTTGCCGTCCCGGGACGGCATCGGCGCGCCCACCGAGGTCACCCCGTCGACCTGCCGCAGCCGGGCCGTCGCGTCGTCGGCGGCAGCCTTCGCCGCGGCCGGGTCGAGCTTCCCGGAGCGCGGGGTGATCAGCACGTTCTCGGTGGCCGGCTCGTGGAAGCCGCCACTGTCCACGATCAGCTGGGCTCGCCCCATCTCGCCGATCGCCTGGTCGTCGTCGGTGGCCTCGTTCAGGCCGGCGGCGTTGCCGCCCACGAAGCACACCGCCACGAACACCACCCAGAGCGCGATGGCCCGCCACGGATGCTCCGCACTCCACCGTGCCAGCCGCACGGTCACCGGTCGCCTGCCCATACCTGGGATCCCCCTCCAGACGTCGGCCCTGTGCCGACGTCTGCTGACGCTAGGGAGCCGAGCGGGCCCGGACATCGGGGAACGGCCCCCGCTCGTCCCCCATCCGGCCGGCTCCGGCCGGGCGGCCCGAACCGGGTCGGCCAACCGGACAGAAGGGATCTTTCAGGGTACGACCGGGGGACGCGCCGGGCGGCGGCCGGCGAGGCACACCGGCGCAACCCCGAACCGGCTCGGGGTCATCCCCGGAGGCTGCCCCGGGGGCGGGGCTGGCAACGCGGGCAACTGTAGGACGAACGGTTCATGAACGCCTCGCGCCGGATCGGCGCCCCGCACCGCGGACAGGGCTCACCCTCGCGGCCGTACGCGTTCAGCGACCTGTCGAAGTAGCCGCTCTCGCCGTTGACGTCGACGTACAGCTCGTCGAAGCTGGTGCCGCCCTGCTTGATCGCCTCGCCGAGCACGTCCCGGACGTGGCCGAGCAGCCGGGTGGCCGCCGGGCCGGTGAGCGCGTCGGTCGGCCGGGCGCCGTGCAGCTTCGCCCGCCAGAGCGCCTCGTCGGCGTAGATGTTGCCGACGCCGGAGATCAGCGTCTGGTCGAGCAGCGCCCGCTTCACCTCGGTCCGCCGCTTCCGCAGCGCGGCCACGAAGCCGGCGTCGGAGAACTCCGGGTCCATCGGGTCCCGGGCGATGTGGGCGATCTCGGCCGGCAGCTCCGCCCCGCCCTCGGAGACCGACAGCCCGCCGAACGTGCGCTGGTCGACGAAGCGCAGCTCCGGGCCGTCGTCGGCGAAGCGGAACCGGACCCGCAGGTGCAGCTCGTCGGCGGCGCCGACCGGCTGGAGCAGCATCTGGCCGGACATGCCGAGGTGCCCGATGAGTGCGTCCCCGCTGTCCAGCGGCAGCCACAGGTACTTGCCGCGGCGCCGGACGTCGGTGATCGTCCGGCCGGTGAGCACGTCGGCGAAGTGCTCGCCGCCCGGCTCGTGCCGGCGGACCGCCCGGGGGTGGCGCACCTCGACGGCGCTGATCCGCCGGCCGATGACCCACTCGGCCAGCCCCTGCCGGACCGTCTCGACCTCGGGCAGCTCAGGCACGGCCCGCGCCGGTCTCGGCAGGGTCGCCCGCCGGGTCGATCCCGTCGGCCGCGGCCTTCGCGGCGGCCTCCGCCTCGGCCTGCTCGGTCAGCGTCCGCCAGGCCGACTCGGCGGCCCGCTGCTCGGCCTCCTTCTTGCTGCGCCCCTCCGCGCCGCCGTACCGGTTGCCGGCCACCACCACCCAGGCCGTGAAGGTCTTGAGGTGGTCGGGGCCGGTGCCCTCGATCCGGTATTCGGGGACACCCAGCCCCAGGGCGGCGGTCAACTCCTGGAGGCTGGTCTTCCAGTCGAGCGCCGCGCCCCGGCCGGCCGACTCGGCCATCAGCGGGTCGAACAGGCGGTGGATCACGATGGCCGCGGTGTCCAGGCCGTACTGGAGGTAGATCGCGCCGAGCAGCGCCTCCAGGGTGTCGGCCAGGATGCTGGCCTTGTCCCGGCCGCCGGTGGCCTCCTCGCCCTTGCCGAGCAGCAGGTACGCGCCCAGCCCGTCCGGGCCGAGGCCGCGCGCCACGTCGGCGAGGGCACGCATGTTGACCACGCTGGCCCGCAGCTTGGCGAGCTGTCCCTCGGGCAGGTCCGGGTGGTTGTGGAACAGCGCCGTGGTGATCACCACGCCGAGGACCGAGTCGCCGAGGAACTCGAGGCGCTCGTTGGTGGGCAGGCCGCCGTTCTCGTACGCGTAGGAGCGGTGGGTCAGCGCGCGCTCCAGCAGTTCCGGGTCGAGCGACACCCCGAAGGCCGCCTCCAGGTGGCCGACGGGAGCACGCCGCCGCTTGTCGTTGGTCATGGTGCTACCTCGGTGTCGTTGCGGTCAGGTGCGGGATCGTGCGGGACGTCGTCGAGCAGGGTCGAGACGGTGTCGGTGGCGCCCCGGCGCCACAGGTGGGCGGCGAGGGCGATGCCGGAGGCGACGTCGTCGGGCCGGGCGGCGCCGTGGCAGACCACCACGGTGCCGGCCACCCCGAGCAGGGCCGCCGCGCGCGGCGCGCCGCCGTTCGCCGGGGGCCCGCCGGCCATCGCGTACGCGCCCTCGATGGCCTTGAGCAGCACGTTGCCGGTGAAGCCGTCGGTCACCACCACGTCGGCGCGGGCGCCGAGGGAGACGTCGTAGCCCTCGACCAGGCCGACGTAGCGGGCGCCGCAGGGCAGCGGCACGGCGGCGAGGGCGGGGTCGGCGGAGCGGCGCAGCCGGTCGCCCTTGCCCGCCTCGGTGCCGACGGAGAGCAACCCGACCCGGGGCGCGGCGATCGCGTGCGCCACGGCCGCGTAGGCGGCGCCGAGCACGGCGTGCCGGGCCAGGGTGGCGGGTCCGGGTTCGAGCGTGCCGCCGACGTCCAGCAGCACCACCGGGCCCTCGACGGCGGGCAGGGTCGCGACCAGCGCGGGCCGGCGGACGCCGGTCCAGCGACCGAGGCCGAGCGCGGCGGCGGTGACGGTGGCGCCGGTCGAGCCGGCGGAGACGAGCGCGTCGGCGATCCCGTCGCGGACGGCGTGCACGGCCGCGCGGACGGTGCTCTCTTCGCGCGCGGCGGTGGGATGGTCGGCCATGCCGACGGCGGTCCGCACGGGGCGGACGGTGACCCGGGCACGCTGCTCCGGGTCGAGCGCACCGATCAGCCCGTCGGCGACCTCGGTCGGTCCGACGAGCAGCAGGTGCAGGTCAGGGTCGGTACGCACGGCCCGCAGAGCGCCGTCAACCACGACGGCGGGAGCATCGTCCCCGCCGAGGAGGTCGACGGCGATCCGCGCGGTGCCCGGCTCCGTCGGCGCGCCGGCCGGGGAACGGCCGGCGGCGGAGGGAGCCGGGGCACCGGGCGAGAGCCTTGGTGCGTGCGCCACCCGACCGGTGGTCGGGGACGTCACTCGGCGTCCGTCAGACCTCGAGGACCTGACGGCCGTTGTAGGTGCCGCAGACGGAGCAGGCGGCGTGCGGCAGCTTGGCCGACTTGCACTGCGGGCAAGGCACGGTCGCGACCGCCGTGGCCTTCCAGTTCGCCCGGCGGGCGCGGGTGTTGCTGCGCGACATCTTGCGCTTGGGGACGGCCACGGTTCTTACTCCTCTGTACGGGTCAGTTGCGACAGGCCCGCCCAACGCGGGTCGATCTGCTGGTGACTGTGGTCGGCCGGCAGATCGTCCCAGTGCACCCCGCACTCGGGGCACAACCCTGGGCAGTCCTCCCGGCAGAGCGGGTTGGTCGGCAGTGCGAGCACCACCGCGTCCCGCAGCGCCGGCTCCAGGTCGATCAGATCGCCCTGCATCCGGCCCACCTCGTCCTCGTCGGTCGTGTCGTCCGTGGTGCTGTTCTCGTACGCGTACAGCTCCTGGATCGTCACGGCCACCGAGTCGTCGATCTCGCGGAGGCAGCGGCCGCACTCGCCCTTGACGGGACCGGTGACGGTCCCGGAGACGAGCACGCCCTCGGACACCGACTCCAACCTCAGGTCGAGGTCGAGGTCCGCGCCCTCCGGCACAGTGATCAACTCCACGCCGAGGTCCGCCGGTGCCGGCACGACGCGCCGATGCGTACGCAACGCGCCAGGTCGACGCGGCAGGTCCCTCGTGTCGAGGACCAGCGGCGACCTGGGGTCGAGTTGGCTTGGCGTGTGTTTGGGCATAGTTAGACTCCGGCCGGTGAGAGGCCGACAAAGAAGGTTACCTGGACGACCGGCGGACCGTCGAACCGGGGCGTCGTCCCTGGCCCGTCGGGTGCCGGCTGTCGGCCACCGGCCCGCGTGCCGCTGGCAAGGGTAGCGCGGTCGCCGACCGCCGCCGGCGGCGCTCAGAAGGGCAGCGGGCGGTCCGCCTCGTCGCCGGCGAAGGTGCCGATCTCCCGCAGCGCGTGCATCTTGTCCCGGCCGCGCTCTATCGAGGCGAGCGCCCGGGTGAGGAACTGCTCGAAGTTGGCCAGGGCGGTGTCGACGTAGTCGTCGACCTCCTCGCGCAGGCGCTGCGCCTCGGCCCGGGCCTCGGCGATGATCCGGGCGCCCTCGTGCTCGGCGGACACGGTGATCTCGTTCACCGAGACGAGGCGGGCGTGCTCCGCCTCACCCTCGCTGATGATCCGGTCGGCCTCGCGCTTGCCGGCCTCCATGATCTTGTCCCGCTCCTCCAGCAGCGCGGCGGCCCGGCGCAGGTCGGCGGGAAGCTCCACGCGCAGCTCGTCCAGGGCGGCGATCATCTCGCCCCGGTCGACCATGCAGTTGTTGCGGGACATCGGCACGGAGCGGGCCTGCTCCACCATGGCGATCAGTTCGTCGATGCGATCGAGCGGGTCCACCGGTACCTCACTCCTGTCGTTCGTCGGCCGACCTTCATGATGCGGCCTGCGCCCGGGTTCGGCGCTGCACACATCATGTAACGCGCTCTCCACCCGCGCCGCTGCACCCCTGCCCGGCGCGTCGCTCGCGGCGCGGTCAGCGGCGCAGCCGGGCGACCAGCTCCTCGCGGACCACGTCCGGGACGTGGGCGGAGATGTCGCCGCCCCACTTGGCCACGTCCTTGACCAGGCTGGAGGAGAGGAAGGAGTAGAGCGGGTTGGTCGGCATGAAGAGCGTTTCGACGCCGGCCAGGCCGATGTTCATCTGGGCCATCTGGAGCTCGTAGTCGAAGTCGCTCACCGCGCGCAGGCCCTTGATCAGCACGCTCGCCTGCTGGGCCCGGCAGAAGTCGACGAGCAGGCCGCGGAACGACTCGACCCGCACGTTGTCGTACGAGGAGGTCACCTCGCGGAGCATGTCGATCCGCTCCTCGACCGTGAACAGCCCCTGCTTCGACTGGTTGACCAGCACGCCGACGATCACCTCGTCGAAGAGCCGGCTGGCCCGGCCGATGATGTCGAGGTGTCCGTTGGTGACCGGATCGAACGAGCCGGGACAGACCGCACGTCTCATGATCGGCGACCGTACCAAAGGGTGGTCTCGCCGTAGCGACGGCTGCGCCCGGCAGTGATGCCCTCCACCCACTCGACCTCGCCCGTGCGGCTGGACCGCTCGACGACCACCAGGGCGTCCTGGGCCAGCCAGCCGCCGCCGACAAGCGCGGCCAGCATCGAGGTGATCTCCTCGTCGGGTACGGCGTAGGGCGGGTCGGCGAAGACCACGTCGTACGGCCCGCCGTCCGGGCCGGCGGCGAGCACGGTGGCCACCTTGCCGGTGACCAGGCGGGCGGCCGGGGCGGCCCGGAGCGCGGCGATGTTCTCCCGGATCACCCGGGCGGCCCGGGGGTCGGACTCGACGAGCAGCACGTGGGCGGCGCCGCGGGACAGCGCCTCCAGCCCGACCGCGCCGGAGCCGGCGTAGAGGTCGGCCACCCGGGCCCCGTCGAGGTCCAGTTCGGCCTGCACCGCGCTGAACAGCGCCTCGCGCACCCGGTCCGAGGTCGGCGGGGTGCCGGCGCCGGGCGGCGCGGCGATCCGCCGGCCGCCGAGCGCCCCGGCCACGATCCGGGTCACCGCCTGCTCCCGCACATGCCCCAGACGCTACGCGACGGCGGGACCGGGCCGGGCGGACCACCCGGCGCGACGACCGGTCACCTGCCGTACATCAATGATCTCAAATCAATAACAGTCCGTTTACACACCGTCGATCGCCGTAACGCCCACGCTGTCGATTTCGCTAGGGTCTGCCCGGTTGTCGGGCCTGCGGCTCCGGTCCGCCCGGCACACTCCTCCGATTCCCCTCACCAGGAGTAGACGTGAACCGTCTGAACCTCCGGCGTGCCGTGGCCGTTGTCGCCGGCGCGCTGCTCGGCCTCACCGGCGTCGCCACGCTGGCCGCCCCCGCCAGCGCTCACCACAGCGAAATCAAGGTCACCGCGGAGTGCGACACCGCCGCCGGCGAGTGGGTGACCACCTGGACCGTGCGCACCTACGCCCCGCAGGGAGTGGACACCTACCGGCTGACCAAGGTCGAGGGCACCAGCCGGACCGCCACGGCCACCGCCCCGTTCACCGTGGACGGCATCCAGGCCACGACCGACGACTCGTACCCGTACCAGGTCTCGCAACCCGTGGTCGGCACCGCCCGCCTCAGCGGTGATGTCGCCGAGGCGTCGCTGACCGTCCGGGCGCAGTGGGACAACGAGTACCAGGAGGACAGCGACAAGAGCGCGTCGATCAGGTTCAGTGAGAGCTGCGACAAGGTGGTCACCCCGCCGCCGGCCCGGCCGAACCCCAAGGCCACGGTGACCGCCGACTGCACCGGCGACGTCGCCGTGAAGCTCGCGAACGGACCGGAGGCCACCAGAGACGCCGACTTCACCGTCACCGGCACTGACGGCTTCACCAAGGCCGTGACCGTCGGGCCGGGCAAGGACGAGACGATCACCGTGCCCGCCGAGAACGCCGGGAAGATCAGGGTGACCGAGGCGAGCCAGCAGAAGCCGCTCTTCGACGACGAGCCGGCCGCGGCCGAGGACTGCGTCAAGCCGGGCGAGCCGACCGGCAGCTACCGGTCGACCTGCGACGAGCTGATCTTCCAGGTGGAGAACCCGAAGGACGGCGTGATCGTCAAGGTGACCCTCACCCCCAACAAGGGCGAGGCGCAGACCCTCGTCGTGAAGCCGGGCGAGACCGGGACCGCGAAGTTCACGGCACACGAGGGCCTGACGGTCACCCCGAAGGCCGAGGGCCTGGATGACAGCTCGCCGATCGCCTGGAAGAAGCCGGCCGACTGCACGCCCGGTGGCGGCGGCGGTGACCAGGACGGCCCGGCCCTGCCCGTGACCGGCGCGGCCGCCGGCGTCTTGGCGGCCGTGGCCGGTGCCCTGGTGGCCGCCGGCGCGGTGCTCTTCGTGGTGACCCGACGGCGGCGGATCCGCTTCACCGCCTGACGTGAGCCTGCCCGAGGGCGCGCCGACCACCCCGGCCGGCGCGCCCTCGACTCACTCCAGTTCCGCCATCAGCAGCGCGCGGTCGATCTCGGCCTGGTTGGTCAGCACCACGAGGCGGCGGTCCGAGTCGGGGAACCAGGCCGCCAACGCTTTGTAACCGCCGTTGTCCCCGGAGTGGTGGACCGCCCGCTCCCCGGCCAGCGGGCCGACGAACCAGCCGTAGCCGTACGCCTCGCCGGGGCGGCCGGTCGGCGCGTGCGGGGTGATCATGGCGGCCACCGCGGCGGGCCCGAGCAGCCGGCCCCGGCGTGGCACGTCCAGCCAGGTGAGCAGGTCGGCACCCGTGCACCAGACGTCCCCGGCGCCCATGCTCACCGTGTCCAGGTTCCAGGACGGCACCGGCCGGCCGCCCTCGTGCCCAACCGCCACGTCGTCCCGCCCGGCGGCGTCGCCGGCGAAGCTGCCCGTCATGCCGAGCGGCGCGAAGACCTCCTCGGCCAGGAACTCGGCGTACGGGCGGCCGGAAGCGCGTTCGACGGCCCGGGCCAGCAGGACGTAGCCGGGGCTGCTGTAGTGCCAGCCGGCACCGGGAGCGAACAGCGGCGGCACGCCCGCGAAGACGGCCAGCAGCTTGTCCGGCTCGACCGGCTCGGCCAGGTCGATCATCGGGTATTCCTCCCAGTGACCCAGGCCGGAGGTGTGGGTGAGCAGGTGGTGCGGGGTGATCCCGGACCAGGCCGCCGGCGGATCCGGCAGCCAGCGGTTGATCGCATCGTCCAGGCGCAACGTGCCCCGCTCGGCGAGGAGCAGCACCGCGACGGCGGCCATCTGCTTGCTGATCGAGGCGATCTGAAAGCGCGTCGCGTGGGTGCAGGGCGATTCGGCGTCGGCGGAGCCGGTGACCCGGTCCACCAGGAGATCGTCGCCCCGCGCCAGCAGGAGCACGCCGCGGTCGAGGGATGGAGTCGGCATCGCCCGAGCCTAGGCCCGGCGGGCCAGAGGGTGGGGGCGCCGGATCAGCCCTTCTCCAGGTATTCGGCGCGTTCCTCGTCGACCAGGGCGGCGACCGAGGCGGCCAGCGCCGGGTGCCGGGCCAGCTCCGGGTCCTCCTCGACCAGTGCGATCGCCTCGGCCCGGGCGTCGCGGATCAGGTCGGTGTCGCGCAGCAGCGAGAGCAGCCGCAGGTGGGACCGGCGGCCGGACTGGGTGGCACCCAGCACGTCGCCCTCCCGGCGCTGCTCCAGATCCAGCTCGGCGAGCTTGAAGCCGTCGGTGGTGGAGGCGACCGCGTCCAGCCGTTCCCGGGCCGGGGAGCCCTCCATCGCCTCGGTGACCAGCAGGCAGAGGCCGGCGGCCGAGCCCCGGCCCACCCGGCCGCGGAGCTGGTGCAGCTGGGAGACGCCGAACCGGTCGGCGTCCAGCACGATCATCACGGTGGCGTTCGGCACGTTGACGCCCACCTCGACCACCGTGGTGGCCACCAGCACGTCCAGGTCACCGGCCGCGTAGGAACGCATCACGGCGTCCTTCTCGTCGGCTGGCAGCCGCCCGTGCAGCACCCCGATCCGCAGCCCGTGCAGCGGCCCCTCGGCGAGCAGCGGGGCCACCTCGGTCACCGCCAGCGGGGGCCGGCGGCCGGAGTCGTCCTCGCGGGGCGCCTCCTCGTCCGAGGCCGGACCCTCCCCGATCCGCGGGCACACCACGTACGCCTGGTGTCCCTTGCCGACCTCCTCACGCAACCGGCGCCAGGCCCGGTCGAGGAAGGCCGGCTTCTCGGCGGCCGGCACCACGTGCGAGGCGATCGGCGAGCGCCCCTGCGGCAGCTGGGACAGCGTGGAGATCTCCAGGTCGCCGTAGACGGTCATGGCGACCGTGCGCGGGATCGGGGTGGCGGTCATGACCAGGACGTGCGGCGGCTGGTCGGCCTTGGCCCGCAGCGCGTCCCGCTGTTCCACGCCGAACCGGTGCTGCTCGTCGACCACCACGAGCCCCAGGTCGTGGAAGTCGACGCCCTCGTAGAGCAGGGCGTGGGTGCCGAGCACGATGCCGGCGCGCCCCTCGGCCACCTCGGTGAGCGCCCGCCGCCGGGCCGCCGCGCCCAGCGAGCCGGTGACCAGCTCCACCCGGGTGGCGTCGTCGGCGGCGCCCAGCTCGCCCGCCTGCGCGAGCGGGCCGAGCAGGTCGAGCATGCCCCGGTGGTGCTGGGCGGCGAGCACCTCGGTCGGGGCGAGCAGGGCGGCCTGCCCGCCGGCGTCGACCACCTGGAGCATGGCGCGCAGCGCGACCACGGTCTTGCCGGAGCCCACCTCGCCCTGGAGCAGCCGGTGCATCGGGTGCGCGGTGGCCAGGTCGGCGGCGACCTCCCGGCCGACGACCTGCTGGCCGGAGGTCAGCTCGTACGGCAGCCGGGCGTCGAAGGCGTCCAGCAGCCCACCCGGCTTCGCCGGCCGGGCCTTCGCCGGCCAGGCCGCCGCCCGGTGCTTGCGCTGCACCAGGGTGAGCTGCACGGCGAACGCCTCGTCCCACTTGAGCCGCCGGCGCGCCCGGTAGAGCTCCTCCTTGCTGGAGGGCCGGTGGATCTCGCGCAGCGCGGCGCCGATGCCGACCAGGTTGCGGCTGGCCCGCACGGTGGCCGGCAGCGGGTCGTCCGGCGGAGTGAAGGTGTCCAGCACCACCCGGACGCAGCGGGCGATCACCCAGGTCGGCACGGCCGCCGCGGCCGGGTAGACCGGGATGAGCGCCCCGGCGAACTCCTCGACCTCCTCGTTGGCCGCCGCCTCGCCGTCGCCGCCCTCACCGAGCAGCACGTATTCGGGGCCGTTGAGCTGCCGCTTGCCCCGGAACTCGGTGACCTTGCCGGCGAACAGCCCCCAGCGGCCTGGGCGCAGCTCCCGCTCCCGCCACGCCTGGTTGCCGAAGAAGGTGAGGGTGAGCACCCCGCCGGAGCCGTCGCCGACGGTGACCTCCAGCAGGTTGCCCCGGCGCTGCCGCATCGGCCGGACCGCGGTGCGCTGCACCTGGGCCAGCACGGTGACCTGCTCCCCCACGTCCAGCGAGCGGATGTCGGTGTGCTCGCCGCGCTCGTCGTAGCGGCGGGGGAAGTGGTAGATCAGGTCGCCCGCGGTGTGCAGGTCGAGGTGGCTCGCCAGGGCCTTGGCGGTGCGCTCCCCGACCAGCTTCTTCAGCGGCGTGTCCACCGTCGCCGGTTCGCTCGTCATTCGACCCCCACCAGGAGCGGATAGTGCGGCTGCCCGCCCTCGTACGCCTGCACCTCGACGAACGGCCAGGACCGCTCGACGTGCTCGCGTACCCGGTCGGCCAGCCCGGCCGGGGCGTCCGCCCCGCAGAGCAGGGTGACCAGCTCGCCGCCGCCACCCAGCATCCGGTCGACCATGGCGGTGCAGGTGTCGAGGAGGTCGGCGCCGATGAGGTGCACCTCCCCCTCGACCAGCGCCAGCACGTCGCCCGGGCGGCACGGCCCGGCCACCGTGAGCGCCTCCTTGCTCGCGTGGCAGACCTCGGCGTAGCGGCAGGCTCCGGCGGCCTCGGCCATGGCGATGACGTCGTCCTCGAAGCGCCGCTTCGGGTCCCGCACGGCGAGGGCGGCGAGGGCCTGCACCGGGGACCGGGTGGGCACCACGCTCACCTTCACCCCGAGCCGGTGCGCCTCCCGGGCGGCCGCGCTCGCCACCGACTGGGTGTTGGGGTCGTTGGGCAGCACCACCACCCGGGCGGCGCCGGTGGCCCGGATCGCGTCGAGCAGCTCGCCGGTGGACGGGTTGGCCGGCACCACGGTGGCGCCCTCGGCGCCGAACAGCTCGGCGATGCCGGCGCCGGTGGCCACCACCACGGCGGCCCGGCCGTCGGGCAGCGCCGTCGGCAGCGGCGCGGCCGGGGCCACCTGGTCGGCGAACCGGGTCACCGTGATCCGGTGCGGCCGGCCGGCCACCACGCCGGCCTCGACGGCCGCCCCGACGTCGTTGACGTGCACGTGCACGTTCCAGGTGCCGCTGTCGCCGACGATCACGAGGGAGTCGCCGAGGCCGTCCAGCTCGCCGCGCAGCCGGTCCACCGCCTCGTCGGTGGCGTCGAGCAGGTACTGCACCTCGTAGGCGTACGCCGAGGAGCCGGTCTCCCGGACGGCGGTCGCAGGCGGGCGGGCCGCGGGCGGCGCGGGCGCCGGCTGCCGGGGGCTCTCCCCGGTGACCACCTCGACGAGCGCGTCGAGCAGCAGGCAGAGGCCGCGCCCGCCGGCGTCGACCACGCCGGCCCGGGCCAGTGCGGGCAACTGCTCGGGGGTGCGTGCCAGCGCGCGGGCCGCCCCGCCGGCCGCCGCCCGGGCCACCGCGCGCAGGTCGTCGGTGTCCGCCTGCTCGGCCGCGCGGGCGGCGGCGGCGACCACGCTGAGCAGGGTGCCCTCGACCGGGTGGGCGACCGCCCCGTAGGCGGCGGTGGCGGCGTCGGCCAGCCCGGCGGCGAGCTGCCGGCCGCGGACCGCCGGGGCGGCGGCGAGCGCGTCGGCGAAGCCGCGCAGGATCTGCGAGAGGATCACCCCGGAGTTGCCCCGCGCCCCGAGCAGCGCGCCCCGGGCCATCAGCCGCAGCGCGTGCCCGTGCGGGGTGTGCCCGTCCTCGGGGAGGGTCTCCAGGTCCATGGCGAGGGCCTGCTGGGCGGAGGTGAGGGTGAGCACGAGGTTGGTGCCGGTGTCGCCGTCGGGGACCGGGTAGACGTTGAGCTGGTCGATCTCGCCCTGGTGCCGCTGGAGGGCGGCCAGCCCGCTCGCGCACCAGCGGCGCACCGCGGCGGCGTCGAGGGTGTCCAGCACGTCCGGAAGCCTACTGGCGCGCACTGACACACGCCGGGGCCGGCCGCTTTCGACCGGCGTGTCCCGGCGGCCCCGGGGCGGCGCGGTCCGCCCGCCGCCCGGGTACGCTGGCCGGGCTCCGCCGGCCGCCGACCGGGCCGGTTGGGCTTACCGGCGTGTCATCGGGTAACCTGACCAGGTTGCCCGGGCAGCGCCTGGCGGCGACCTCATGAACGTTTCAATCCCAGGAGTATCCCGTGGCTAGCGTGTGCGACGTCTGTGGCAAGGGGCCGGGCTTCGGCCACAACGTGTCCCACTCGCACCGGCGGACCAACCGCCGCTGGAACCCGAACATCCAGTCGGTGCGTACCCCGGCCGGTGGCGGCACCACCAAGAAGTTGCAGGTCTGCACCTCGTGCATCAAGGCCGGCAAGGTCACCCGCGCCTGACGCGGTAGCACCGCCCGCACATTTTCGCCGGATGCCGGCGGACCCCTCGGGTCCGCCGGCTTCTGTCGTGTCCGCAGCCCCGCGCTGACGGGTCGCCGACCGTCCGGTGGCCGGTTGGACCGGCCCGGTTAGGGTGCTGCTGCGCCGGCCGTCCGTTCCGGCGCGACCGTGGGGAGGAACGACCGGTGGAGCTGGACCTGGGGCGGGAGCAGCTGCTGGTGGTCGGCGGGTCGCTCGGCTCGCTGCGCTGGTTCGACCAGGAGCTGCCGCCCGGCAGGGTGGTGCTGGTCGAGGAGCCGGACGTGATCCGACGCCGCGGCCTGGAGCGCTTCGTGGCCGGGCTGCCGACGATCGCCCGGCTGGTGCCGGCGGAATACCAGACCGGCCTCGACGTCGACGCCCTGCTCGCCCGGGAACCCGGCCTCGCCGCCGCCCGGCTGGTCCTGCCCGGCCTGGAGTACGCCGTCGGCGCCGCCGCCCGGCTGGCCGAGCGGCTCGGTCTCCCCGGCGCCGGGGTGGCCGCCGCCGACGTCTTCTCCGACAAGCACCGGATGCGGCTGCTCGCCGACGCCACCGGCCTGGCCAACCCGGCGTACGAGCTGGTGGACGACCCGGCGCGGGCGGCGGAGTTCGCCCGGGCGCACGGCGGCCGGTGCGTGCTCAAGCCCACCCGCCGCTCCGGCAGCCTGGGGGTGCAGCTGGTCACCGACCCGGCGGAGGTCGCCGCGCGCTGGGCGGCCAGCGCCGCCCCGCCGGAGCCGGCCGACACCACCGAGCGCGGCGTACCCACGGGGGTGCTGGTCGAGGAGCTGCTGGTCGGTTCGGAGCACAGCGTCGAACTGCTGGTCGCCGAGGGCGAGACGATCTTCGCCAACGTCACGGACAAGCGGATCGCCGGCGGCCGGTACCCGGTGGAGACCGGGCACACCGTGCCGTCCGCGCTGCCGGGCGCGGAGCAGCGGGCGCTGCGGGGCGCCGCGGTCCGGCTCGCCGAGGCGGCCGGCTTCCGCAGCGGCATGCTGCACAGCGAGTGGATCCTGGTCGACGGCGTGCCGACGCTGGTCGAGTGCGCCGCCCGGATGCCCGGCGACATGATCACCGCGCTGGTGTCGATCGCCTACGAAATCGACTTCATCGAGGCGTACCTGCGGGTGCTGCGCGGCGAACGGCCGGCGCTGCGGGCCCGGCCGACCGGCGCGGCGGCCGTCGAGTTCCTGGTGGCCCCGCCCGGACGGGTCACCGCCGTGGACGGCCGGCGGGCCGCCCTGCGGGTGCCCGGCGTGCTCGACGTGCAGGTCGAGGCGGAGGTCGGGGACCACGTGCCGGAACTGCTGTCCTCGGCGCACCGCAGCGGGCACCTGCTGGCCTGGGGCGCCACCCGCGGCGAGGCGGAGAGCGCCGCGCGCAAGGCCGCCGGCGAGATCCGGATCACCGTCGACTGACGGCGGGGGTCAGAGGGCGCGGCCGAAGGAGAGGCAGCCCGGGGCGTCCCGGTAGAAGCCGAAGTTGGGGATCCGCTCGTAGCCGGCCGAGGTGTACATGGCGAGCGCCTCGGGCTGCTTGTCGCCGCACTCCAGGATGATCCGCTTGCGGCCCTCGTCCCGGGCGGACCGCTCGACCGCCGCGAGCACCGCCCGGGCCACGCCCCGGCCGCGGGCGGTCGGCGCGGTGTACATCCGCTTCAGCTCGGCCGTCCCGCCGTCCTCACCGTGGCTGCGCCAGCCGCCGCAGCCCACCGGCTGCCCGTCGAGGTAGGCGACCAGGAAGGTGCCGGCCGGCGGCTCGAACTCGGCCGCGTCGACCGGCGTCTCGTCGCCGCTGCCGCCGTACCGCTCACCGAGGTCGGCCAGGGCCGCCCGGATCAACGCCTGCGACTCGGGCGCGTCGAAGCGCTGCGCCCGGATCTCGATCTCGCTCACGGAATGCAGGGTACGACCGGGACCGGGCCGGCCCGGGCTCCGATCCCCCGCATCGGACGCAGATCACTCCGTGCGGCGGAAGTGGTCCCAGCCGGCGGTGCCGGCGTAGGGGCCGCCGTCCACGGTCACCCCGGCGCCCTCGGTCACCCGCCCGACCGTCCGCCAGCCCGGCGGCAGCGTCGCGGTCGCCGGGAAGGTCGCGGCCAGGGCGTGGTCGTCGCCCCCGGCCAGGATCCAGGTGTACGGGTCGACGCCGAGCGCCTGCGCCGCGTCGCGCATCTGCCGGGGCACCTCGAACGCCTCTCGGGTCAGGTCGACGGCCACCCCGCTGGCCTTCGCCACGTGCCCCAGGTCGGCCAGCAACCCGTCCGACACGTCGATCATGGCCGTGGCGCCGTGCCCGGCGGCCTCCGGACCGGCCGCGTACGGCACCTCGGGGCGGCGGAACGCCTCCACCAGCAGCCGGGGGGTGCGGAACCCCCGGGACAGCACGGTGTAGCCGGCGGCCGCCCAGCCGGTGCGTCCCGCGAGGGCCACCACGTCGCCCGGGCGGGCCCCGGAGCGGACCACCGGCGCCCGGCCGGCCAGGTCACCGAGGGCGGTCACCGCGATGGTCAGCGTCGGGCTGGCCGACATGTCCCCGCCGACCACGCTCGCGCCCACGAGGGCCGCCTCGGCGCCCAACCCGTCGGCCAGCTCCTCGGCCCAGGCCGGGTCGAGGTCGGCCGGCATGCAGAGGGCGACCAGCAGCGCGGTCGGGGTGGCCCCCATGGCCGCGATGTCGGCCAGGTTGGCCGCCGCCGCCCGGTGTCCCACATCGCGGGCCCCCGACCAGTCCCGCCGGAAGTGCCGCCCCTCCACGAGCACGTCCGTGGACGCCACCACCCGCCGGTCCGGCGCCGCGACCACGGCCGCGTCGTCTCCGGGGCCGAGCAGGCAGCTCTCCCCCTGGGCCAACCGGGCGGTCACCCGGTCGATCAGCCCGAACTCACCGACATTCGCGACCGTCATGTCGTCCCCTCGTCGCGCTCTTCCCACTTGGCCGTCCCGCCACCACTACCCCGACGTGTGCCCGCTCACCGCATCCGGCCGGCGACCGATACGGATCAGGGCCGCTCCGTAGGGTAGTTTCACCCTTCGGGCCGCCCCAGGCGGCGACGGACGGAGGTCGAGTCGTGGTACAGGCGTACATCCTCATCCAGACGGAGGTCGGGCGGGCGCGTGACGTGGCCGGTCTGATCGCGGACCTTGCCGGCGTGGTACGCGTCGACGCCGTCACCGGGCCCTACGACGTGGTCGTCCTCACCGAGGCGAACACCGTCGACGAGCTCGGCAAACTGATCGTCAGCAAGGTGCAGATGGTGCCCGGCATCACCCGCACCCTCACGTGTTCGGTGGTGCGCCTGTAAGTGGAAGAGATCACGTCCTCCCCCTCCGACGAGTCCCGCGCGACGCGCCGCGACCGGTCGACCCGCAGCGCCGCGCTCTGGGCGACGCTCGTCGCGGTGCCGGTCACCCTCGCGGTGGCCGGGTTCACCTTCGCCAAGCTCGCCCCCGACTCGCCGGAAGCCGCGCCCAGCCCGTCGGCGAGCGCCGTCCGGCCGCAGTCGAGCACGCCCGTCGAGCTGCCCGCGCCGGCCCTGGCCGAGCGGTCCGCCACGGTGTGCCGCGCCCTGGTGTCGCAGCTCCCGGCGACCGTCCGCGACCTGGCGCAGCGACCGGTGACCGCCGGTGCCGAGCAGAACGCCGCGTACGGCGACCCGGCGCTCACCGTGGCCTGCGGCGGCACGCCGCCGCTGGTGCAGCCCACCGACGAGGTCTGGTCGGTGAACAAGGTCTGCTGGCACGCGGTGCAGGAGGCGGACGCCACCGTGCTGACCACCGTCGACCGGGAGACCCCGGTCCGGGTGCGGGTCCCGAAGCAGTACGAGCAGCCGCTCCAGTGGGTCACGCCGATCTCCGACGCGGTGGTCGCCTCGGTGCCGGCCGCGAAGACCGCGCCGTCCGGCTGCTCCGCCTGACCGTCGCCGGCCGGTCGCGACGCCCGGGGCGTCAGCGGCCGGCGCGGCGCAGGGCGGTCCGGATGAGCCGGTTGACCAGCTTCGGATACTCCAGCCCGCTGGCCGCCCACATCCGGGGGAACATCGAGGTCGGGGTGAAGCCCGGCATGGTGTTGATCTCGTTGAGGTAGACGTCCAGCTCCGGGGTGACGAAGAAGTCGGCCCGGGCCAGGCCCGAGCAGTCCAGCGCGGTGAACGCGCGGGTCGCATACTCCCGCACCTGCCGGGTCACCTGCTCGGGCAGGTTCGCCGGGATGTCGTACTCGCAGGCGTCGTCGATGTACTTGGCCTCGAAGTCGTACCAGTCGTGGCCGGAGACCACCCGCACCTCGGCCAGCACCGACGCCTCCGGGGCGCCGCCGGCCTCGCCCTCCAGCACGCCGCACTCGATCTCGCGGCCCACGATCGCGCCCTCGACCAGCACCTTGGTGTCGATCTCGCGGGCGGTGGCGACCGCGGCGTCGAGCTGCGCCCAGTCGTCGACCTTCGTGATGCCGAACGAGGAGCCGGCCCGGGACGGCTTGACGAAGACCGGCAGCCCGAGGCGCTCCTTGTCCTCCTCGGTCAGCGTCATCCCGGCGCGCAGCACCACGTAGGGCCCGACCGGGATCCCCTCGGCGGCGCAGAGCTTCTTGGTGAACTCCTTGTCCATGGCGGCCGCCGAGGCGAACACGTTCGCCCCCACGTACGGGATGTCGGCCATCTCCAGCATTCCCTGGATGGTGCCGTCCTCGCCGTAGGCGCCGTGCAGCACCGGGAAGACCACGTCCACGTCGGCCAGCGCCACCGGACCCTGGGCCGGGTCGAGCACCAGGAGGCCGCCCACGGCCGGGTCGGCGCGCAGCACCAGCTCGGCGCCGGAGCCGGCGGTGATCTCGGGGAGCTTGCGGTCGGCGATGGCGAGCTGGGCGGGGTCGCCGCTGGCGAGCACCCACTGGCCCTGCCGGGTGATGCCGACCGGCACGACCTCGAACTCGTCCGGGTCGAGGGCGGCCAGCACGCTGCCGGCGCTCACGCAGGAGATGCCGTGCTCGGGGCTGCGACCGCCGAAGACGATCGCCACACGGGTCTTGCCTGGGGTGCTCACTCCGGTCACCTCTTCGCTCCCGACTACGGCTGGCCGTGCTCGCCGGTGGCGCTCACCCGGTTGACCTTACTGTGCGTGGCGAGCGTCGGTGGTTGATACCCAGGGAGACGACGCAGCGGGCCGCATCCGGTCAGCGAGGCGTATACGGGGAGTAACCAGACGTGCGCCGGCGGTCGGGCACGGCTGGTGCGGCGGAGCCGGAGTGAGCCCGGTTCAGTTCAGCTGGTCCGCGGCCAGCGACCGGCGGCCGACCGCAATGACCTTGACCCGTTGCCGGCCGGCGCGGACCATGCCCAGCGCCATGAAGGCCCCGGCGATCCGGTCCGCCGCCTCGCGGCTGCTCGCGCCGACGACCTGCCGGCGCCGCTCGGGGCTGGTCCGCTCGTTGCGCCAGATCCCGTCGAGGGGGCGCACGTCGGTGAGGACCACGAGGAACCGGGTCATCCCCGCCCACCCCCGTTCCCGGGGTGACAGGCCCTCACCGTCATCGCGACTCCTCCCCGCCTGGCGTGCCGGTACGGGCACGCGGCGATCGGGTCGTGGGGGAGTAACCCGATCGCCGCGCGCCCCATCCCCTCCGGTCGCTCACCACCACCGTCGCCACGACAACCAGCGGTGAGGACGCCGTCACAGATTTACAGGTGGACACGCGTGAATGCAACTCTCACCGGACTTCTCTCACGCCCGCTCTCCCGTTGATGTGCGACCATCGATGCATGGCGCCGAAGACCGCCCGGGCCCGACGGCTCGGCATCGCCCTGCGGACCCACCGGGAGGCCGCCGGCCTCACCCTGGAGTCCGCGGCCGACGAGATCAACAGCACCCGCAGCACGCTGTCCCGCTACGAGAACGCGCAGACCCTGGTCAACCCGGCCACGGTGCGGGCGCTGCTCACCCTCTATCGGGTGGGCCCCGACGAGATCGCCGCGGCGGTGCAGCTCGCCAAGGACGCCCGCAAGCCCGGCTGGTGGGTCTCCTACTCCTACCTGCTGGACCGACGGACCATCGACTTCATCGCCCTGGAGGCGGAGGCGACCGGGATCGCCAACTTCGAGCCGTCGGTGGTGCCGGGCCTGCTCCAGACCGCCGACTACATCCGCGGGGTGATGCGCGGCGGCCCGCACACGCTCGGCGACGAGCAGGTGGAGCAGCGGGTCAAGCTGCGACTCGACCGCCAGCAACGGCTCACGGGTGACGATCCGCCGATCCTCGACGCCATCATCGACGAGGGGGCGCTGCTGCGCCCGGTCGGGGACCGCAGGGTGATGGGAGGTCAGCTCCAGCACCTGTTGAAGATGGCCGAGCTGCCCAACATCACCGTGCAGGTGATCCCCCTGGCCGCCGGCTACCACCGGGGGACGCGGGGGTCGCTGCACATCCTGGAGTTCGCCGATCCGGAGGACCCGATCATCGCCTCGGTGGAGACGGTCGCCGGGCAGATGGTGCTGGACCGGCCGGGCGACCTGCGCACCTGCACCAAGATCATGGAGCACCTGCGGACCGTGGCGCTGAGCCCGGCGGCCAGCCGGGACGAGCTGCTCCGCCTGCTGAACGAGAGGTAGAAGCGATGAACGGCACGAACAGTCCCCGCCCGGTGGCGGGCGGATGGCGCAAGAGCAGCCACAGTGGCGACGAGGGCGCCTGCGTCGAGATGGCGCCGCTGCCGGAGGCGGTCGCGGTCCGCGACTCCAAGGACCCGGCCGGCCCGGTGCTGGTCTTCTCCCCGGCCGCCTGGGCGGCCTTCACCGGGGCCCCGCCGCGCCCCTGATCCGGCCGGCGACGCCGGGGCTCAGCCGACGACCAGCGGGCCGGCGGCGGCCCCACCGCGGACCGCCTCCAGCGCCGCGATGGCCACCCCGCGCGCCCCGGCCATGTCGCGGTCCGGCACCAGGGCGAAGGTGGCCACCGCGCGCTGCTCGGCGCGGAGCACGGTGTGCTCCCGCACGGTGGCCAGGAACCAGTCACGGAACTCCGGCGCCGCCTCCACCACCCCACCGCCGACGAAGTAGGCGTGCGGGTCGGTGAAGTTGGCCGCGATGGTGAACAGCCGGCCCAACGCCATGGCCTGCTGGGTGAAGACCTCACGGGCCAGCGGGTCGCCCCGCTCGCCGTAACCACGGACCATCTTCGCCGCCCGGCCCGGCTCCTCGGCCGCCAGCGGATGCCCCGGAAACCGCCCCAGCCAGTACGGCAGCAGGTTGTGCGCGATGGCGGTGAGCGAGGCGACGCTCTCCGCGTCCCCGGCGAAGCCGCAGGCGCAGACCGGCGCCAGCTGGCCGGGCCCGAGCAGCCCGTCCAGCGGGATGTGCACGTGCCCGAACTCGCCCGCCATGCCGGCCGCGCCGCCGACCACCCGGCCGTCCTCCACCACCCCGCCACCGAGCCCGGTGCCGACGATCGCGGCGACCGAGGAGCGGCGCATGGCGTCGGCGCCGAAGTGCACGTGATGCGCGTAGAGGGCTGCCGCGTTGCCGTCGTTGGCGTAGACCACCGGCAGGCCGAGCCGGTGCTCCAGCGCGCCGCGCACGTCGTAGCCGCGCCAGGCCGGCTGGGAGAAGTTGGTCGAGCCGCGCGAGGAGATCACCCCGGTGGCGCTGGCCGGGCCGGGGGTGTCCAGCCCGACCGCGCGGACCAGCTCGCGGGGCACCCCGGTCAGCGCCAGCACGCCGTCGAGCGCCCGCGCGAGGGCCTCGATGGCCGCCTCCGGCCCGGCCTGGACCTCGCTGGGAATCTCCACGAGCCCGTCCACCAGGAACCGTCCGTCGACCGTCAGCACGGTGGCGTTGTTGCTCGTGCCGCCGTTGTCCAGCCCCACCACCACCGGCACACCCGCGCTGCCCACCGCCACCGCCTCCCGCCGAGCCTGACCTGAGGCTAGTTCGAGCGGCACCGTCCCGCCACGGTCGTACCGGCCCCGCCGGCGGGCGGGGCCGGTGCGCCTCAGCCCGGCAGCCGGGCGGTGACGGCGGTGGCCTCCAGGTCGTCGTCGTGCACCACCGACGGGTCCAGGCCGGCGCCGGTCAGGACCGCGCACAGCTCCCGGGCCTGGCCGGCGCTCACCTCCACCGCCAGGTGCCCGCCCGGGGCCAGCCACTCGGCGGCGCCGGCGGCGACCCGGCGCAGCACGGCCAGCCCGTCCACGCCGCCGTCCAGCGCCACCGGGGCCTCGTACAGCCGCGCTTCCGCCGGCATCATCGCCACCGCGTCGCTCGGCACGTACGGGGCGTTCGCCACCACCAGGTCCAGCCGCCCCCGCCACCGCACCGGCAGCGGCGCGAACAGGTCGCCCTCGTAGACCGGCACGCCCAGCGGGGCCAGGTTGCGCCGGGCGCACGCCACGGCGACCGGGTCGAGGTCGGCGGCGGCCAGCCAGCGGGGCGCCAGCCGGTCGTGCAGCACCAGCGCGGCCGCGCCCGAGCCGCAGCAGAGGTCGAGCACGGCGGGCGCCGGACCGGCCACGGCCGCGGCGGCCGCGACCAGCAGGGCGGTGCGCCCACGGGGCACGAACACCCCGGGATCGACGGCGACCCGCAGGCCGCAGAACTCGGCCCAGCCGAGCAGGTGTTCCAGCGGCAGGCCGGCGACGCGGCGGTCGACCAGGTCGGTCAGCGCCTCGGCCGTGTCGGCGGCGGCGATCAGCAGGTCCGCCTCGTCCTCGGCGAAGACGCAGCCGGCGGCGCGCAGCCGCCGGACGAGGGCGGGACGGTCGGGGGAGAACAGGGTGGGTGCCATGGCAAGCCTTTCGGGAACGCTCATCGGCGCTCCCGGCGTCGCCTAATCCCGGGGCGACGCGGACTCGGAGGGAGCGCCGGTCCTGTGCTGGTGGATCGGTCTCACCTCCTCCGGTCGGGGCCCACGCGGGCCGTGACTGCCCGTCACCTTAGCGGAGCGGGCCGGCCGGCGTCAGGCCGAGTCCAGCGCGGCGGCCACGTCGGCGACCAGGTCCGCGCCGTCCTCGATGCCGCAGGAGAGCCGGACGAAGCCGGGCGGGGTGTCGTCCCCCCACTGGGCCCGCCGGTCGGCGGTGGTGTGCAGCCCGCCGAACGACGTCGCGGCGGCCACCAGGCGCGACGCGTCGAGGAACCGGGCCACCCGGTCGGCGTCACCCAGGTCGAAGGAGAGCACGCCGGGCATCCGTCGCATCTGGACCGAGGCCACCGCGTACGCCGGGTCGGTCGGCAGCCCGGGCCAGCGCAGGCCGGTGACGTCGCCGCGGGCGGCCAGCAGCCGGGCCAGCGCCTCGGCGTTGGCGGTCTGCCGGGCCAGCCGCAGGTCCACGGTCGCCAGCGAGCGGTGCGCCAGCCAGCAGTCGAACGGGCCGGGCACGCCGCCGGTGGTGGTCCGCCAGGCGGTGACCGCGTCGAGCAGCTCCGCGGAGCGGGTCACCACGTAGCCGAGCAGCAGGTCGGAGTGGCCGGTGAGGGCCTTGGTGCCGGAGGCGACCACCACGTCGGCGCCGAGGTCCAGCGGCCGCTGCCCGAGCGGGGTGGCGGTGGTGTTGTCGACCGCCAGCAGGGCCCCGGCGGCGTGCGCCGCGGCGGCCAGCGCCGGCACGTCGGCCACGTCCAGGCCGGGGTTCGCCGGGGTCTCCAGCAGCACCAGCCGGACGCCGTCGAACGACGGGTACGGGCCCGCGGTCGGTACGAAACCGACGCGTACCCCGATGCCCTCCAGGGTGGCGGTGGCGAAGGCGCGGACCGGGAAGTAGCCGTCGGCGGGGAGCAGCACGGTGTCCCCGGGGCGCAGCAGGGCCAGCAGCAGCCCGGTGATGGCCGCCTGGCCGCTGGCGAAGACCCGGCAGTCGCCGCCCTCCAGCTCGCCGACGGCCGACTCCAGCAGCCGCCGGGTCGGGTTGTCCGGCCGCCCGTACCCGTTGGGGGTCGCCTCCGGCCCCCGCCACGGGTCCAGGTGGTACGGCGCGGCGAAGACCGGCCCCGGCAGGAACGGCCGGCCCGGCTCCGGCGCGGGCAGTCCGGCGTGCACGCTGCGCGTGCCGTCACCCCACTCGGTCATGGCCGCCTCACTCGTACGATTCGGGCTTCGCGGTCCGGCTCATCAGGGCGTCCACGGCGAGCCGCGGGTCCATCCCCTCGTGGCAGATCCGCTCGATCTGCTCGGTGATCGGCATCTCCACCCCGTGCGCCCGGGCCAGGTCCCGGATGGCCAGGCAGCTCTTCACGCCCTCGGCGGTCTGCCGGGTGGCCGCCTGCGCCTGCTCCAGGGTCTCCCCCCGGCCCAGGTGCTCACCGAAGGTGCGGTTGCGGGCCAGCGGCGACGAGCAGGAGGCGACCAGGTCGCCCATCCCGGCCAGCCCCGCGAAGGTGATCGGGTCGGCGCCGAGCGCCACGCCCAGCCGGGCCGTCTCGGCCAGGCCGCGGGTCATCAGCATGGCCCGGGTGTTGTCGCCGAAGCCCATCGCGGTGGCGATGCCGTAGGACAGCGCGATCACGTTCTTCACGGCCCCGCCCAGCTCGCAGCCGATCACGTCGTCGTTGGTGTACGGCCGGAAGTACGGCGTCCGGATCGACGCCTGGACCAGCGCGGTCCGGCGGCTGTCGGTGCCGGCGACCACGGTCGCGGCCGGCTGCTCGGCGGCGATCTCCGGGGCCAGGTTGGGCCCGGAGACCACCACCACCCGGTCGGCCGGCACCCCGGCGGTCTCCATGATCACCTGGCTCATCCGCTTGGTAGTGCCCAGCTCGATGCCCTTCATGAGGGAGACCAGCGTGGCGTCGGGATCCAGGTGCGGGGTCCACTCGGCGAGGTTGCCGCGCAGCGTCTGCGACGGCACGGACAGCACCACCACCTCGGCGCCGGCGATCGCCTCCTCGGCGTCCCCGGTCGCCGTGACCCGGTCGGGCAGCCGCACGTCCGGCAGGTAGTCCGGATTGTGGCGCCCGGTCCGGATCGCCTCGGCCACCGAGGCGCGCCGGGCCAGGATGGTCACGTCCCGGCCGGCGTCGGCGAGGATCTTGGCGAACGCGGTGCCCCACGAGCCCGCCCCCAGCACCGCGACATGCCCGCTCATGCCGTCGCCTCCCTTCGGTCGGTGACGGCATGAGGCACCAGCGCACTGAGCCGACTGATTCGCTCGCTACGCTCGCTCATTCGGTCACCTCGGGGGTACGCGTCCGGGCCGGCCGCTCCCAGAGCGGTGGTGGCGTGCCGCCGCGGATCTCGGCGACCAGGTCCCGGATCCGCAGCATGATGGTGTCGGTCATCTCCTCCAGGATCGCCCGGGTCGGCGTGGCGCCCGCCCACCGGCTCAGGTCGATCGGCGGCCCGGCCACCACCGTCACCGGGGTACGCGGGCGCAGCCCGACGCGGGCGGTCCGGGGGTCGAACATCTTCTCCGGGCCGACCATGGCGATCGGGATCACCGGGGCGCCGGTGGCCAGCGCCAGCCGCGCCGCGCCGGTCTTGCCCTTCATCGGCCACAGGTCCGGCTCGCGGGTGGTGGTCCCCTCCGGGTAGATCACCACCGCGCCGCCGGAGTTCACGGCGGCCACCAGCTTGTCCAGCGACCGGGCCGCCTCGACGCTGCCGCGCTCGACCGGGATCTGCCTGCACCGGTGCAGGATCCAGCCGATCACCGGCACCCGGAACACGCTGGCCTTGCCGAGGAACTGCGGCCAGCGCCCGGCGTCGTGGATGAAGTGCGCGGACACCAGCGGGTCCGCGTGCGAGATGTGGTTGGGCACGATGATGATGCCGCCCTCGCGGGGCAGGTGCTCCATGCCCCGCCAGGTGCGGCGGGTCCAGACGGTCAACACCGGCTTCACCAGCACCACGGCGAACCGTGGCCAGAATCCCAGCCTCCGCGGTGCCACCCTGCCTCCTCGTTCCGCCCCATGCGCGCACGCCCCGGGACGAAATCATGCCTGCTCGCTCCGGGTCCGGCCAGTGAGGGTACCGCCGGCCGACTGGCAGGATTGTGACGTGCGTGAGCCGACCTGGACCGTGGTGGTGCCGGTGAAGCGCCTCGGGGTGGCGAAGAGCCGCCTGCGCGGCGCGCTGCCCGGCGTACCCCACGAGGAGCTGGCGCTGGCCTTGGCGGCCGACACGGTCCGCGCGGTGCGGGCCTGCCCGACCGTGGCCCGGGTGCTGGTGGTGACCGACGACCCCCGGGTCGCGGCCGAGGCCACGGCGGCCGGCGCGGCGGTGACGCCGGACCCGGCCGCCGGCCTGAACGGGGCCTTCCGGCACGGCGCGGCCGTCGCCGGCCCGCGCGCCGCGGTGGCCG
>NZ_JBEXLR010000080.1:0-30004 GCF_040610095.1 Micromonospora sp. NPDC004540 | reverse complement strand
GGCATGGCCCCCCGCCGGGTCCTGCCGCTGGAGGACGAGCCCAGCTCGCTGGTCGCGCGTTACCTCTTCCCCACCGAGCGTTACCGCGGCGAGTGACCACGGCGAGCACCTCCCGCCACTGCTCCCAGGCCACGTCGACGAAGGGCGTGGCCAGCCCGGTGCCGGCGTTGTTGACCAGCACGCCGAGCCCGCCGAGCCGGTCGGCCAGCTCGTCGACGACCGCGGCCGCCCCGGGCAGCCGGGTCAGGTCCAGCTCGGCCACCTCGCAGCGGCGGCCGGTGGCGCGTACCTCGGCGGCGGTGCGCCCGGCGCCGTCCGGGTCGCCGTACCAGGTGATGCCGATGTCGAAGCCGGCCTCGGCGAGCGCCACGGCGCACGCCTTGCCGATGCCGGAGTCCGCGCCGGTCACCACGGCGATCCTGTCGTAGTCCTCGTAACGCTGGGGCATGCAGCCGCACTACCCGGATCGGGCGATTCGAACCAGACCGGGTGTAACCGCTCCGACCCGGGGTAGCCGGGCGGGTATGGACCTGGTCGAGGAGTCGCCGTACCGGTTCCGGATCGACCGGCACGACCCCATGCGGGTGCCGGGGGTGGTCTTCGCGTCCCGCGATCTCCTCCCGGACGCCGGGGCGGACAAGTCGCTGGAGCAGGTGGCGAACGTGGCCACCCTGCCCGGCATCGTCGGCGCCTCCTACGCCATGCCGGACGTGCACTGGGGCTACGGCTTCCCGATCGGCGGGGTCGCCGCCACCGACATCGAGGACGGGGGAGTGGTCTCGCCCGGCGGGGTCGGTTTCGACATCTCCTGCGGGGTCCGGCTGCTCACCGCCGACCTGGACCGGGCCGCGCTGCGGCCCCGGCTGGACGCCGTGATGGACGGCCTGGGCGAGTCCACCCCGCGCGGCATGGGCAAGGGCGCCGTGTGGCACCTGACCGACCGGGCCGAACTCGACGGGGTGCTCCGCGGCGGCTCCCGGTACGCCGTCGAGCGCGGCTTCGGGGTCCAGCGGGACCTGGACCGCTGTGAGGACTACGGCGCGGTGGGCGACGCGAACCCGGCCCAGGTGAGTGAGCGGGCCGTGGAGCGCGGCGCCCGCCAGGTCGGCAGCCTCGGCTCCGGCAACCACTTCCTGGAGGTGCAGGCGGTGGAGGAGGTATACGACGAGGCCGTGGCGGCCGCGTTCGGGCTGCGCGTCGGCCAGGTCTGCGTCATGATCCACTGCGGTTCGCGGGGACTGGGCCACCAGATCTGCACCGACTACGTCCGCGGCATGGAGAAGGTGATGCCCGGGTACGGCATCCACGTGCCCGACCGGCAGCTCGCCTGCGCGCCGGTCTCGTCCCACGAGGGCCGGGCCTACCTGGGGGCGATGGCCGCCGCGGCCAACTACGCCCGGGCCAACCGGCAGCTGCTCGCCCACGCCGCCCGGCAGGTCTTCGCCCGGGTCACCGGCTGCGACCTCGACCTGGTGTACGACATCTCGCACAACCTCGCCAAGATCGAGACGCACGAGGTGGACGGGGCGTCCCGCCCGCTCTGCGTGCACCGCAAGGGGGCCACCCGGGCCCTCCCGCCGGGGCACCCCGACCTGCCCGACGACCTGCGCGGCGTCGGGCAGCCGGTGCTCATCCCCGGCTCGATGGGCACCGGCTCGTACGTGCTCACCGGCGTGCCCGGCTCGCCGGCCTGGGCGTCCACCTGCCACGGCGCGGGCCGGGTGCAGAGCCGCAAGCAGGCCACCAAGGCGGTCCGCGGGCACGACCCGCGCCGCGAGCTGGAGGCGCAGGACATCGCGGTGCGGGGCGCCAGCCGGCGCGGGTTGGCCGAGGAGATGCCGGCCGCGTACAAGGACGTCACCGCCGTGGTGGCGGCGGCCGAGGGGGGCGGCCTGTGCCGGAAGGTGGCCCGGCTGGTCCCGCTCGGCGTGGTGAAGGGCTGAGCCCGCTCACACGTCCAGCGTCACGGCGCAGCGCCACCCGTCGGGGTCCGCGGCGAAGCACAGCTCGTGCAGGGACACCGCCTTGGGGACCGCGCCGACCAGTTCCACCGCGTCGGTGCCGGTGGTCCGCCAGCGCACCGCCAGGCCGCCGTCGTCGGCCACCCGCACCTCGGTCTCCAGCGGCAGCTCGTCCACCGTGTCCATCCGGAAGATCACCTCGTCGAGGACGCCGACCAGCAGGTCCGCGTCGGCGCCCGGCGGCACCCGGAACCCGCTCTCCCCGCCGGCGACCGCTCCCGTGGTGTCCACGAAGGTCTCCACCAGCGCGGTGACCGCCTCGGCCACGCAGCCCTCCCGGTCCGGCGCCCACGCCTCGATGCGGACGTCGGCGGTGTGCGGGATGTTCCGGTGTCCCCGGGCCGGTCGTCGTTCCATGCCCCGATCATGCCGCCGCCGGTCGGGTGCCCCACCGGTTTTGTCGCAGCCGGTCGCTAGGGTGCCGGCATGATCGCCGATGACTCCGACGCCGTCACCATCACCTTCCTGCGCATGATGCGGGCCGTGCTGCGGGCCGAGCGGGTCGGCGAGGACAGCCTGGGCCGCACGGTCGAGCTGGCCCGGCGCTGGTGGGGCGCCGGCGACGCCGCCCACGCCCGGCTCGCCGACGCGCTGCGCGAGCTGCACGGCGAGCCGGTCGACACCGACGATGCCCGCCAGGTGGCCGACGCGGCGACCGCGCTCGCCGCCGATTCCGGCCTGCTGACCACGCCCGACCCGCGGGGCGCCGCGATCGCCCGGTTCGCCGCGAACGCCCGGCGGCTGCGCACCGGCGAGATCACCCCGGCCGAGTTCGACGAGCTCATGGCGCCCGACGACCCGGAGCGCCCGACCGCCTGACCCGGCACGGGTTCAGCCAATCCGCACGGCGGGGACCGCGAACTCGGGCGCGGCGGCGGTGAGCACCGCCGTCCGGGCCGGCGCTCCCCACTCCTCGGCCAGCGCGGCCGCCAGTTCCGCGAGCATCCGGGGCACCACCACGGGCCCGTCGTGGTGCATCGCCTCGATCACCACCAGCACCTCGGTGGTCTCCGCGCGCACCGCCGACGCGCCGCTCTGCCGGTGCGTCCAGCGTCGGGAGTGGGCGCGGCCGGCCGCGTCGGCGAAGACCAGCTCACCCGGCTCGGGGTGCTCCTCGTCCCCGCCCAGCGTCAGGTAGGTCTCCGCGCCGGTGGCCGGGCGCACGGTCAGGTCCCTGGTGATCCCCGCGAGGTCCAGCACGGCCACCGGCACGGCGTACCCGAGGGAGAGGGCGTTGCCCAGGTCGACCAGCGGGTGCAGCCGGGGCAGCGCCCCGTCGCGGCGGAACCGGCGCAGCAGCGACTCGGCCGCGCACCGGTAGCGGGTGGGCGGCGAACCCATCCGGGCGAAAGCCCGCCGCCACGCCTGGATCTCGGGGAAGCCGCCCTCGGCTCCGGCGGCCAGGCGGGCGTGGGCCGTGTCGGCGTGCCGGGCGAGGCGCGGGGTGACGTCGACGCCGGGGGTGATGCCGGTGGCGTGCAGGACGCCGCAGGTCAGCTCCGGAAAGGTCGACCAGACCTGCGGAGCGTGCCGGAAGCGCACGGAGGACTCCTAACGGGCGGTGAGGGCCAGGCCGAGGCCCAGGGCGAGGAAACTGCCGGCGAAGCCGTGCCGCAGCAGCGTGGTGAGCCGGGGCCGGGCCAGCACCCGGCGGCGCAGCGCGCCGGCCAGCAGCGCGTACCCGGCGAAGACCAGCAGGGTGGTCAGCATGAACACCGCGCCGCAGGCCAGCATCCGGGTCGGGGCGTCCGGCGCGGCCGGCGGGACGAACTGCGGCAGGAACGCCACGAAGAAGACGGTGACCTTGGGGTTGAGCAGGTTCAGCAGCACCCCGTCGCGGAACACCCGGCCGGCGGGGCGCGGCGGGCGGTGATCGTCCACCGGCAGCGGGCCACGGTCGCGCAGCGCCGCCCACGCCATCCAGAGCAGGTAGGCCACGCCCAGCCAGGTCACCACCCGGAACGCCGGGGTGCCGGCGCGGAGCAGGGCCGCCAGCCCGGTCACCGCGGCGACGAGGTGCGGGACGAGGCTGAGCGTGCAGCCCGCGGCCGCCACCAGACCGGCCCGGCGGCCGGCGGAGAGGCCGGTGGCGAGGGTGTAGACCATCCCGGTGCCCGGGGTGATCACCACGACGAGCGTGGTCAGCAGAAAGGCGATACTCATGCGGTCCAGCCTGCGACCATAATGGTCCGATGGACAGGGCCAAACTGTCGGCGACCAAGGAGTCCATAACGGCCGGTGCCGATTTCCTCCAGCTCGACGTCGGCGAGGCGCCGCCGGGCGGGCGCGCCGACTGGCTGGCCGCCCGGCTGCGGGCCGCCGTCGCCGACGGCCGGGTGCCGGTGGGCGCCCGGCTGCCGGCCAGCCGGGTGCTCGCCGCCGAGCTGGGGGTCTCCCGGGGCGTGGTGACGGAGGCTTACCAGCGGCTGACCGAGGACGGGCACGTGGTCGGCCGGGGCCGGGCCGGCACCGTCGTCGTGGCGACCCCGGCCGCCGTGGTCACCCGCCCGCCGGCGCCGCCGCCCCGCCCGCCGGAGGTGTTCGCCGCGCGGTCGCCGGGCACCGAGGTCTTCGACGCGCTGCGCACCGCTCCGGCGGAGCTGGACCTGACGCCCGGCGTACCCGACCTGGCGGCCTTTCCCCGCGCGGCCTGGCTGCGCGCGGAACGCGCGGTGCTGCACCGCCTGACGCCCGCCGCCTTCGGGTACGGCGACCCGACCGGCACCCCCGCGCTGCGGCTCGCCGTCGCCACCTGGCTGGCCCGCAACCGTGGCATCCGGGTCGACCCGGCCGAGGTGGTGATCGTGGCCGGGGTGTCCCAGGCGCTCGGCCTGCTCGCCCAGGTGCTGCACGCCGACGGCGTGCACACGGTCGCCGTGGAGGACCCCGGCTCGCTCGGCGTCCGCCAGCACCTGAACAACTGGCGGCTGGACACCCCGCCGATCCCGGTCGACGACCGCGGCCTGCGGGTCGACCGGCTGGAAAAGAGCGGCGCACCGGCGGTGATGCTCACCCCGGCGCACCAGTTCCCGACCGGCGTGGTGCTCGACGGCGACCGGCGCCGCCGGCTGCTGCGCTGGGCGGGACGCGGCGGCCTGGTGATCGAGGACGACTACGACGCCGAGCACCGCTACGACCGCCCGCCGGTGCCGGCGCTGCGCGGGATGCTGCCGGACCGGGTCTGCTACACCGGCAGCGTCTCCAAGCTGCTCGCCCCGGCGCTGCGGATCGGCTGGGTGCTGGTGCCGCCCCGGCTGCACGCCGACCTCGTGGCGGCCAAGCGGATGGCCGACCTCGGCAACGCCGCCCTCCCGCAGCTGGTGCTGGCCGAGCTGATGGACTCCGGCGCGCTGGAACGCCACCTGCGGCTGCTGCGCCGCCGGCACGTCCGCCGCCGGGACGCGATGATCCGGGCGGTCCGCGCGCACCTGCCCGGCGCGGTGGTGCACGGCGCGGCTGCCGGCCTGCACCTGCTGGTCACGCTGCCCGGCGAGGTCGACGACACGGCGCTGGCCGCGGCGGCGCTGCGCCGCGGCGTCAAGGTGCAGCCCCTGTCCTGGCACGGTCAGCGCCCCCAACCGCCCGGCCTGGTCCTCGGCTACGCCGCCAACCCACCCACCGACATCGACCGCGCCCTGGCAACCGTTGCCACCGCCCTGCACGACCTACGCTGACGCGGGCGGGTGGTAGAGGGCGGCCAGGGCGGTCGCCGTCTCCGCCAGGCGGTCGCGGAGGGCCGCGGGGGAGAGGACCTCCACCTCGGCGCCGAGCCGCAACAGGTCACCGTGCGCGTGGGTGAGCGACTCGATGGGTACGACGGCCCGCACCCAGCCGGCCGCGTCGGGCGGGCCGGCGCTGGCGTCCACCGCCGCGACCACCGCGTCGCTGGCGACCTCCCGCAGCCGTTCCCGGCCCCGGGGCGAGAGCCGGATGGTCGCCTCGTCCCGGTGCAGCCCGGCCCGGAAGGCGACCACGTGCGCCCGCCACCAGGCCGGCAGGTCGAACTCCGGCCGGTCGAACGGCTCGTCCAGCGGGGTCAGGTCGAGGATCTGGTTGACCCGGTAGGTGGCCGGCTCGGTCCGGTCCGGCCGGGCGGCCACCACGTACCAGCGGCCGCCCTTGAGCACCAGCCCGTACGGTTCGAGGACCCGGGTCACCTCGCCGGTCCAGCTCCGGTAACGGACCCGGATCCGGTGCTCCCGCCACACCGCCTCGGCCGCGGCGGCCAGGTACGGCGACGGGTCGCCGTCGGAGTACCAGCCGGGGGTGTCCAGGTGGAACCGCTGCTGGAGCCGGTCGGCCCGATCGGCGAGCGGCGGCGGCAGCGCGGCGCGCAGCTTGAGTTGCACGGTGGCCACCACCGACTCGTAGCCCAGCTCGGCGGCCGGCCCGGGCAGCCCGGCGAAGAGCAGCCGGTCGGCCTCCTCGGCGGTGAGCCCGGTCAGCCGGGTCCGCCAGCCGTCGACGAGCCGGTAGCCGCCGGCGTGCCCGGCCTCGCCGTAGAGCGGGATGCCGGCCGCGTGCAGCGACTCGACGTCCCGGTAGACGGTGCGCACCGACACCTCCAGCCGGCGGGCCAGGTCGGCGGCGGTGAGCCGGCCGTGGGCCTGGAGCAGCAGCAGGATGGACAGGAGGCGACTGGCCCGCATTCCACTGACACTAGCTGTCAGGGGAGCGGTCCTACCGTCCCGGCATGGCATTCCACGACAAGGAACTGACCGTGCCGGAGGCCGTCGAGGTCGCCGGCCGGCACGTCAAGCGCTACCACATCGACCAGCCGGACCGCCGCCTCGAACCGGAGGTGGTCGAGGCCGCGTACGCGTACCTGCCGAAGCTGCTGCCCGCCCCGGACGGCGGCACCCCGCCGGCCGGCTGGGTGGTGCTGCACCGGGGCGCGGACACCGGCGCGTACCTGCTCGCGTACAGCTGGTTCTTCGACAACGTGGTGGAGTGCCGGATCGCGATCGCCGGCCAGCCCGCGCTGGACTGCCCGGACGACGACCCGGCGCACTTCGTGCCGCTGGACCGGCCCGGGGTCGGCTGCGTCTGGGAACTGGGCGTCCTGGAGCACGAGCGGACCGCCTGGGTCCGGCACGTCCTCGCCCCCGACCGGCCGGACCTGGCCGGCTACCTGGCCGACAACCGGGCCGAGGGAAAGGTGGGCTTCTGATGGGCGACTTCGACTTCTTCGTCGGCACCTGGGACGTGACCAACCGGCGGCTGGCCAAGCGGCACGTGGGCAGCGACGAGTGGGACGAGTTCCCCGGCACGTCGGTGGCGCACTCGTTCTTCGACGGCGCCGGCAGCTTCGATGAGATCCGCTTTCCGACCCGCGGCTTCTCCGGCTCGACCGTCCGCATCCAGGACGCGGAGACCGGCCTCTGGTCGATCTACTGGATGAACAGCCGCCGCGGGGTGCTCGAACTGCCGCCGATGGTCGGCCGGTTCGTCGACGGCGTCGGCACCTTCTACGCCGACGACACCGACGAGGGGCGGCCGATCCGCTGCCGGTTCATCTGGTCGGCGATCACACCCACCTCCTGCCGCTGGGAGCAGGCGTTCTCCACCGACGGCGAGCGCACCTGGGAGACCAACTGGATCATGGAGTTTGCCCGTACCGGCTAGTGTGACCGGGGTGCGGAGATGGAGACGGGCCGATCCCTGGACGACAAGGCGGCAGGTCCCCGCCGGGGTGGCCATCCTGTACGGCAGCCTGGCGCTGCTCGTCCTGTCGGCCGGGATGGTGACCGAGCTGGTCGCCGGTCGGCTCGCCGCCGACCAGGCCGGGTCGATGGCCGTCGCCATCGCGGTGATCGTCGGGGTCCTGCTCGTCGCGGTCCGGTTCCACCTGGTCGGCGTCTACCACGGCGAGCGTGGGCTGCTGATCCGCAACGTACTCTTCTCCCGGCTCCTGCCCTGGCGGGAGGTGACCGGCTTCTACCCGGGCCCGACCGTCCTCTCCGGCCCCGGCCTCGAAGGCCGGCAGTGGACCCTGTGCGTGCTGACCCGGGACGGGGCAGTGGAGACGCCCGTGCAGTCGCGCGGCCCGGTGCTGATGCGCCAGCTGGAGAGCCTCACCGGCCCGGCGCTGCCCGCCGCCGAGTTCGACCTGGTGGTACTGCGGCTACGCGAGGCGCATGCCGCCGCTCAGAGCGACGGCGGGGTGGTGGTGCGGTAGATCGCGGTCAGCCAGACGTCGAGCAGCACGTCGACCACGTCCCGCTCGGCGACCGCCGGCCCGTCCCCGGCGAAGGTCGCGTACCAGACCCGTTCGTTCATGGAGTTCAGCGCGATGGCGAGGTCCCGGGCGGGCAGCCCGTCCGGGGCCGCGCCGCGCGCCCGCTCGCCTTCGATGGCCGCCTCGACGGCGCGTACCCAGCGCTCGAGGACCTCGGCCCAGAGCCGGCGCACCTCGGCGTTGGTGCCGCGCACCTGGGCGCAGGCCAGCACCACGTCGCGGTGGCCGCCGAAGGTGGCGTGGAACCGGGCGATCAGCTCCCGCCAGCGGGCCCGGGGGTCCTCGGCGAGCCGGACCAGCACGTCGCCCGCGGCCGCGTTCGCCTCGTCGGTCACCCGGTCGAGCAGGGTGAGCAGCACCGCGCCCTTGGACGGGAAGTAGAAGTAGAAGGTGGGCCGGGAGATGCCGGCGCCCCGGGCCAGGTCGTCGATGGAGATGTCCCCGAAGGGCCGCTGCCGCAGCAGCCGCTCGGCGGTGGCCAGGATGGCCAGCTCCCGGTCGTCGCCGGTGGAGCGGCCGGATCGCCGTCCACGCGTCGGCGCGACGCCGGTCGGCGTGCGGGCGGGGCTCATGTCGGCCGATGTTACACCCGCTCGACACCCTGTCGATTGGACTCGACAGGGTGTTGACTGGTGTCGACGGCGGTGGATAGTGTCCGGTCCACTGCCGCCCGAACGGGAGATGCCATGGCCTCCGACCACGTCGACGTCCTCATCGTCGGTGCCGGGCTCTCCGGCGTCGGCGCCGCCGTCCACCTGCAACGCGAATGCCCCGGCAAGACCTACGCGGTGCTGGAGGCCCGGGGCGCCGTCGGCGGCACCTGGGACCTGTTCCGCTACCCGGGCATCCGCTCCGACTCCGACATGTTCACCCTCGGCTACTCGTTCAAGCCGTGGACCAACCCCAAGGCGATCGCCGACGGCGACGCCATCCGGGAGTACGTCCGGGAGACCGTCCGCGAACACGGGGTGCAGCAGCACATCCGCTTCCACCACCGGGCACTCCGTGCCGAGTGGGACAGCGCGACCGCGCGCTGGACGGTGCGCGCCCACCGCGACGACACCGGCGAGGACGTGGTCCTGACCTGCGCGTTCCTGTTCACCAACTCCGGCTACTACCGCTACGACGAGGGCTACACGCCCGAGTTCCCCGGCGTCGAGCGGTACGCCGGCGATCTGGTGCACCCGCAGCACTGGCCCGAGGACCTCGACTACGCCGGCAAGCGGGTGGTGGTGATCGGCAGCGGCGCGACCGCGGTCACCCTGGTCCCGGCCATGGCCGAGCGGGCCGGCCACGTCACCATGCTCCAGCGCTCGCCCACGTATGTCATCTCGCTGCCCTCGCGCGACCCGCTCGCCGATGCGGCGCGGCGCTGGCTCCCGGCGAAGGCCGCGTACGCGGTGACGCGCTGGAAGAACGTGGCGCTCGGGGTGGCCAACTTCCAGCTCAGCCGGCGCGCCCCGGGCCTGGTGAAGAAGTTCCTCCGCCGGGCCGCCAAGGGCAAGCTCCCGGTCGGCTACGACCTCGACCGGCACTTCTCGCCCCGCTACAACCCCTGGGACCAGCGGCTCTGCGTGGTGCCCGACGGGGACCTGTTCGCCGCGCTCCGCGCCGGGACGGCATCGGTCGTCACCGACACCATCGACACCTTCACCGAGCGGGGCATCCGGCTGACCTCCGGCGCGGAACTGCCCGCCGACGTCGTGGTCACGGCCACCGGCCTCAACCTGCTCGCCCTCGGCGGGATGACCCTGGCGGTGGACGGCGCCGAGGTCGACCTCGCCTCGACCGTCGCCTACAAGGGCATGATGCTCTCCGGCGTGCCGAACTTCGCCATGACCATCGGCTACACCAACGCCTCCTGGACGCTCAAGGCGGACCTGGTCGCGACGTACGTCTGCCGGCTGCTGCGCCACCTCGACGACACCGGCCAGCAGATCGTCACCCCGCTCGCCCCGGACTCCACCGACCTGGTGCCGATCATCGACCTGCAGTCCGGGTACGTGCTGCGCGCCGTCGACCGGCTGCCCAAGCAGGGCCCGACGGCGCCCTGGCGGCTGCACCAGAACTACCCCCGCGACGTGCTGCTGATGCGGCACGGCCGGCTCACCGACGTCGGTGTGCGGTTCTCCCGCGCGGGCACGCCCGCCACCGTCGCCGACCGTCCCGCGCCCGTCGCCTGACTCCCGAGGAGCGCCATGCGTGACTTCGTCTTCCCCGGCGGCACCGCGGTGCTGACCGGCGCGGCCAGCGGCATCGGCGAGGCCCTGGCGCACGGGCTGGCCCGGCGCGGCGCCGACCTGGTCCTGCTCGACCGGGACGCGGAGCGGCTGGACGCCGTGGTCGCCGCGATCCGCGCGGCGCACCCCGACCGGCGCGTCGAGACCCACCTCGTCGACCTCGCCGACGCCGATGCCACCGACCGGGTCGCCGCCGAGATCCTCGGCGCCCACCCGCGGATCCGGCTGCTGGTCAACAACGCCGGGGTGGCGCTGGGCGGCCGGTTCGACCAGGTCACCCTGGACGAGTTCCTCTGGGTCATCGAGATCAACTTCCGGGCCGTGGTACGGCTGACCCACGCGCTGCTGCCCGCGCTCAAGGCCGAGCCCGGCGCCCACCTGGTCAACGTCTCCAGCCTCTTCGGGCTGATCGCGCCCGCCGGGCAGGCCGCCTACTCGGCCAGCAAGTTCGCCGTGCGCGGCTTCACCGAGGCGCTGCGGCACGAACTGGTCGACGACGGCGTCGGGGTCACCTCGGTGCACCCGGGCGGCATCCGCACCCGGATCGCGAGCAGCGCCCGGGTGGGCAGCGGGGTCTCCGTCGAGGAGTACGAGGCCGGCCGGAAGCAGTTCGAGAAGCTGCTCTCCATCGACCCGGCCAAGGCCGCCGAGGTCATCCTGCGCGGGGTCGAGCGCCGCCGTGGCCGGGTGCTGATCGGCTGGTCGGCGAAGCTGCCCGACCTGCTCGCCCGGGTCGCCCCCGCCGGGTACGGGAAGCTGCTGGCCCTGGGGATGCGACCCCGCCCGGCCCGGGTGCCGACCCCGCGACCGGCCACGGAACCCGTCCCGTCGGACCCGGGACGGCCGGCTTGACCCTCGTCCTGCCGCCGGCCGACTCGCGCGACGTCGGCGGGCGGCGGATGCGCTGCCGGATCGACGGCCAGGGCACGCCGGTGGTGCTGCTGCACGGCATCGGCCGGACGCTGGAGGACTTCGCCGCCGTGCACGCGGGGCTGGCCCGCGACCACCGGGTACTGTCCGTGGACCTGCCCGGGCACGGTGGCTCCGCCCCGCTGGACGACCCGCACACGCTGCCGGCCCTGGCCGCGGCCGTCGCCGGGTTCCTCGACGCCGCCGGGGTGACCGGCCCGGCGCACCTGGTCGGCAACTCCATGGGCGGGGCGGTGGCCATGCGGCTCGCGGCCGACGCGCCGCACCGGGCGGCCAGCCTGGTGCTGGTCAACAGCGCCGGCTTCGGCCGGGAGGTGACCGCCGCGCTGCGGCTGCTCGCCGTGCGGCCCCTCGCCCGGCTGCTGCTGCGCCCGCACCCGGCGATCGCCCGCCGCACCGAGCGGGCCATCTTCTACGACCCGACGTACGTCACGGAGGCGCGGATCGCCACCGCCCTGGCCGCGGCCCGGCAGCCGCACGCCGCCCGGGTGATGCTGGAGTTGGTGCGCAGCCTCGGCACCTGGCGCGGGATACGCCCCGAGTGGCGGGCCGAACTGCTCGCCGCGGTGGCCGCGCTCGACCTGCCCACCCTGGTCGTCTGGGGTGACCGGGACCTGATCCTGCCCGCCGCCCACCTCTCGTTCGCGCGGTCGCGGCTGCCGACGGCGCAGGGCCACCTGTTCCGCGACACCGGCCACATGCCGCAGATCGAGCGGGCCGCCGAGTTCGAGGCCCTGGTCAGGGAATTCTGGTCGCGGTCCGGTGCCGCCAGACCAGCGTGACGACCACCAGGACGACCAGCACCCCGGCGATCAGGTCGACCGAGGCGACCAGCCACGGCGTCACCAGCACCAGCACCGCCGCGGCGGGGAACAGCACCAGCCCGAGACCGCGCTTGGCCGGCAGGTGCAGCGCCCAGAGGGCGACCAGGAAGACCGCGACCGGCACGGCGACCGCGTAGCCGGCCACCCGGCCGGAGACGTGCGCGGTGTGCAGGTCGTGGTCGACCGCCACGGCCAGCCCGGCGCCGACCGCCGCGATGGAGGTGAAGGCGAAGTAGTGGCCGTAGCCCCAGAACAGCGCGCCGGGCACGGAGTTCGGCGGCAGCGGGTCGGGCCGGTCGAAGTAGAGCCACCAGATCGCGAAGACGATCACCGTGCCGGCGGCGGCCAGCGACCAGAGCTGTTCGTTGCCCGCGTCCACCCCGCGCTGGATCGCCACCGACGTGGAGAGCACCACCTCGCCGAGCACGATGAGGGTGAACAGCTGGTAGCGCTCGGCGATGTGGTGGGGGTGCCACGTGGTCTGTCCGCGCCGCTCCCCGAGCACCGGCACCAGCAGGTCGGCGACGACCAGCACCACGAACGCGGGCATCAGCCAGGCGGGCGGCAGGAGAAGCCGCAGCAGCCAGCCGGCCTGCACCACGCCCACGCCGAACACGAACGTCAGTGCGGTGGCGCGGCGCTGCGGGTCGCCGCCGGCCGCTCTCAGCCAGTTCACCGTGGAGGCCAGCCGCATCACCACGTACCCGTAGGTGATCGTCGTGAAGTCGCCGTCGGTGAAGGCGCGCGGCACGCCGGCCGCGAGGATCAGCGCCCCGGCGATCTGCACCAGGACGGTCAGCCGGTACACGTCGTCGTCGGTGTCGTAGGCGGAGGCGAACCAGGTGAAGTTCACCCAGGCCCACCAGATCGCGAAGAACACGCTCAGGTACGAGATCACGCCGTGGCCGAGGTGCCCTTCCGAGATGTCGTGGTGCAGGCCCTCGGACGCCTGCGCCACCGCGACCACGAAGCACAGGTCGAAGAAGAGCTCCAGGGGACTGGCGGACCGGTGCGCCTCGTCGCGCCGGCGCGCCCGCATCGGCCGGTACCAGGCCCGGAAGGACGCGCTGCTCTTCACTCGGTGCTCCTCGCCGACGGCCGGTCAGCTGCGCCCACACGATAACCAGCTCAGGCGGCCACGGACCCCGCCGGCCGGGGAAGTCCGGCGGAACGGGGCAGCGGGGCGTCGGCGCGGGACAGCGTGACGAGCGTGGCCTCCAGGCGGGCGGGCAGCCGCCGCCGGTGCCGCAGCACCCAACCGGCCTGCCGCGCGGCGTCGCGCAGCCCCGCCCGCCCGGCGGGGTCCCGCCAGGCGTCGGCGATCACCGCGCGCAGCACCGGCCCCGGCCGGCGCAGCGCCGCGGTGAGCACCCGGTTGCGCGCCTCCACCCGTCGGCGGGCGCGCGGGTCGCGCCCGGCCGGCACCGGCAGGTGGTGGGCCACCAGCTCCGGCACGTACGCGAGGTTCCAGCCCGCCGCCGCCAGCTCCATCGCCAGCAGCGCCTCCTCGCCGTACGTGCCGAGCCGCTCGGCGAAGCCACCGACCTGCCGGTACGCGTCGCGTCGCAGCACCACGGCGCAGGCCAGGAAGCCGAGCACGGTGGGCCCGGGCGCGTCCGGCTCGACGCCCAGCGGCGCCCGGGCCATGGCGGCCGAGACGGGGTCCCGCCGGGCCGCCGCGCCCACCCGCACGTCGCCGGTGAGCAGCGCGGTACGCGGATGCCGGCGCAGCAGCGCGGCCGCCCGGTCGAGCGCGCCGGGCGCCCAGTACGAGTCGTCGTCGGCGAACGCCACGTACGGCGTGCGGGCCAGCCCCACCCCGACGTTGCGGGCCGCCCCGGCGCCCGCGTTGCGGCCCAGCTCGACCACCCGGACGCCGGGGAACTCCCGGGCCACGGCGGCCGGTGTGCCGTCGTCGGACCCGTTGTCCACCACGATCACCGGGGCGGTGTGCCGGGGCAGCAGGGCGAGGAGCTGGTCCCGCCGGTTGCGGGTGGCCACCACGATGGTCACGTCCGTCGTCATGGCGGCCCTGGTACCCCGCCCGGCGCCCCTCACGCGGTTTCCTGCGGTGGATTTCCAGCGACGGGCAGGTGCGGCGCCGCCGCCGGCGGGAAGTATTCGCGCATGGCCGAGGTGACCCTGTTCGTCGCCGGTGACGTGATGACCGGCCGGGGCGTGGACCAGATCCTGCCCCACCCGGGGACGCCCAGGCTGTGGGAGCAGGCGGTCACCGACGCCCGCCGCTACGTCGAGCTGGCCGAGGCGGTCGCCGGGCCGGTGCCGCGCCCGGCCCCGGCGGAGTGGCCCTGGGGCGACGCGCTGCGCCTGCTCGACGAGGAGCGGCCGGAGGTGCGGATCGTCAACCTGGAGACGGCGGTGACCGCGCGGGGCGAACCGGCCCCCGGCAAGGGCATCCACTACCGGATGCATCCGGCGAACCTGCCCTGCCTGACCGCGGCCCGGCTCGACGTCTGCGCGCTGGCCAACAACCACGTCCTCGACTTCGGCGCGACCGGGCTCGCCGACAGCCTGGACGCCCTGAGCGGGGCGGGCATCCGGACCGCGGGCGCGGGCCGGGACGCCGAGGAGGCGTGGCGGCCGGCCAGGGTGCCCCTGCCCGACCGTCGCCGGCTGCTGGTCTGGTCGGTGGGCGCGCCGTCCAGCGGGGTCTACCCGCAGTGGGCCGCCGCGGACCGGCGGCCCGGGGTGGCGTACCTGCCGGAGGTGTCGGCGGCGGCGGCCGAGGCCCTCGCCGAGCGGATCGCCCGGGAGGCCGGGGCAGCGGACCTGGTGGTGGTCTCCGTGCACTGGGGCTCCAACTGGGGGCACCAGGTCCCCGACGAGCACGTCGAGTTCGCGCACGCGCTGGTCGACGCCGGGGTGCACGTGGTGCACGGCCACTCCTCGCACCACCCGCGGCCGGTGGAGCGGTACCGGGGACGGCTGATCCTCTATGGCTGCGGCGACCTGATCGACGACTACGAGGGCATCGGCGGGCAGGAGGAGTACCGGCCGGAGCTGCGGCTGCTGCACCTGCCTACGCTTGACCCGGAGACCGGCGAGCTGAGCCGGCTGCGCCTCGTGCCGGTCCGGATGCGGCGGATGCGCCTGCAACCGGCCGCGCCGGTGGAGGCCCGCTGGCTCGCCGACCTCCTCGACGGGCTCGGCGCGCCGTATCGAACCCGTTTCACCCTCGCCGACGACGGAGTGCTCACCCTCACCCGTTGACACCAGGACTGACGTGAACGCCGATTTCACGCCCGTACCGCATCCCGCCCGTTCGCCCAATGGCTGCGGCTGCGGCCGGTGAAACTGGCATCATCGAAAGGCAGCCATTGTGCCGCCATCCGAACTCGCCCCGGTGAACAGACGCGAGCGCGCGCAATCATCTTTGTCCGGTGCGACGGTTCTGACCGATTCCGCGATCGCGCCACCCGGGTGGTGCGGGAGGGGGTCCTGTGACTGGGAAGGCGCAGGCGGCCGGCGCGGCGGCCATGCCGGTACGAACCGCCGCCTGGTCGTGGTGGGCCGATCTCATCGCCTCGGCCGGCGCGTTCAGTGTGCTGATCGTCGTCGCGCTCTGGGTGCGGGGCGGCGGTGTGCAGGACCTTCGGGGCTGGGCGGCGGGCCTGACGTCGCTCGGCCGCTTGACCGGGCTCGTCGCGGCCGACCTGCTGCTCATCCAGGTGCTGCTGATGGCGCGCGTGCCGTGGATCGAGCGCACCTACGGGCAGGACCGGCTCGCCCGTTGGCACCGGGTCGTCGGGTTCGTCTCGTTCGATCTGCTGCTCGCGCACATCGTGCTGATCACCATCGGGTACGCCGCGACGGATGGGGCCTCCGTGACCAGTGAGGCGTGGACCCTCGTCACCACGTACCCGGGAGTGCTGCTGGCGGTCGGCGGGACGGCAGCCCTGACGATGGTCGTGCTCACCTCCCTGCGGGCCTCGCGGCGGCGGCTGCGCTACGAGACGTGGCACCTGCTGCACCTGTACGCCTACCTGGGCGTGGGCCTGGTGCTGCCGCATCAGCTCTGGACCGGGGCCGACTTTACCGGTTCCCGCGCCGCGACGGCGTACTGGTGGACCGCGTACATCGCGTGCGCCGGTGCGGTTGTCGCGTTCCGGCTCGGGCTTCCGGCCTGGCGGACGCTGCGGTACCGGCTCACGGTCGCCGCAGTCGTGCCGGAGGCCCCCGGCGTTCACTCGATCTACATGCGCGGACGCCACCTGGATCAGTTGCCGGCACGCGCCGGGCAGTTCTTCCAGTGGCGCTTCCTCAGCGGCCCGGGGTGGAGTCGGGGCCATCCGTACTCGTTGTCCGCGGTGCCGCGTGACGACACATTGCGGATAACTGTCCGGTCCCGCGGCGAGGGCAGCGAGAAGGTGTCAGAGTTCCAGCCGGGCACCCGTGTCCTGATTGAGGGCCCGTACGGCCGGCTGACCGCCGCGCGGCGCACGGCTCCGCGGGTTTCCATGATCGCGTCCGGGATTGGAATCACTCCGCTGCGGACGTTGTTGGAAGAGTTACCGTACGCGCCGGGCGAAGCCACGCTGCTGTATCGGGCGCGCTCGGCGGAGGACCTGGTGTTCCGCCAGGAACTGGAGCGCCTCTCGGCCGACCGTGGCCTGCGCGTGGAATACCTTCTGGGGCCGCGCGGGCGGAAGGATTCGTGGTTGCCGGCCGGATTCGGCGACGACGCGAGAGCTTTGCTCAATCTTGTTCCGGACATCGCGCAACACGACGTTTTCGTGTGCGGACCGGATGAATGGATGCAATCGGTGGTACGGGCGGCGCGGCAGGCAGGCGTGCCGCCGGAGCGCATTCATCTCGAGCGCTTCACCTGGTGACTCTCCCACCCATTCCTCATGGCGCTTCCAGTCCGACCCAAAGGAGGACGACATGCGCAGGATCACGATGTGGTTCCTCGCCACGATCGCCGTGGTGGTACTTCTCTTCAGCTACCGGACGTCGACCGGACCCGACAGCTCGCCGTCGGCCGGGACCCTCGGCGGCGCGAACGCGCCGGGCGTGGGGACCGCCACGCCGGTGGACCCCGGGACGTCAGCGGGCACCGTCGCCCGGTCCGGCTCCGCCACCGTCGCCGACGGCCCCGCCGTGCAGACGAAGCGGGGGCGAGTCCAGGTGCAGGCCAAGATCAGCGGCGGCCGGATCACCGACATCATGCCGCTGACGGTGCCGAGCGACAACAACCGCTCTCGCGACATCAACAAGAAGGCGGTGCCGCAGCTGCGCGCGGAGGCACTCGCCGCGCAGAGCGCGCACATCGACGCCGTGTCCGGGGCGACACTGACCAGCGACGGCTACACGGAGTCGCTCCAGGCCGCGCTGGACGGCGCTCACTTCCAGGCCAAGCCGTGACCAGGCAGGCGTTCGTCGAGCAGATCATGGGTCTGCCCGTCAGCGTGCATGTGCGCGGTCCCGGCGCGGACTCCCCGGCGGCGGCGGACGCCGTCGCCGGGGTCTTCGCCGAACTGCGCGCGATGGACGCCATCTTCAGCCCGTACCGCCCGGACAGCCGGTTGAGCGCGCTGAACCGGGGCGAGCCGGTCCAGGATCCGCTGGTCGACGTGGTGATCGACCTGTGCGAGCAGGCGCGGCAGCGTACGGGCGGCTACTTCAACGCGTACTTTCCCGAACCCGGCGGTGGCACCCGCTTCGACCCCTCCGGCCTCGTCAAGGGCTGGGCCGTGGAGCGGGCCGCGGAGCACCTCGAGGGGTACGCGTTCTACCTGAATGCCGGCGGGGACATGACGGTACGCGGATCCTGGCGCGTGGGCGTGGAGGATCCGGCCCAGCCCGACCGGCTCCTCACCGCCATCGAGGTCGTCGACGGCGCCATCGCGACCTCGGGCAGTGCACACCGCGGAGCCCACATCGTCGATCCGTACACCGGTGCCCCCGCCCTGGCCGTGCGCTCGGTCACCGTTATCGGCCCGTCTCTGACCTGGGCGGACGTGTACGCCACCGCAGCGGCAGCGCAGGGGCCTCAAGCGGTGACCTGGCTGGCCACGCTGCCCGGGTACGAGGCCCTGCTCGTCGGCGACGACGGCGCCCTGCGGGCCACGCCCGGCTGGCCGCTGCCCGAGTGACCGGCGCGTGGCGCGGGCCACGTTTCCCGGAGCCTCCGGCGGCATCCGGCCGGCTGGGGCGCACCATAGATACATGACGCATCCCACCGCCTCGGTGCCAGGCGCGCGTCCCGCCGCGCCGTCCGCGTCGGAGCGGGCCTACCAGCACCTCAAACGGGCCATCCTGGAGCAGGTCTACCCGGGCGGGCTGCTGGTCAGCGAGGGCGAGATCGCCGAGGCGACCGGGGTGTCCCGGACCCCGGTCCGGGAGGCGCTGCTGCGCCTGGAGGCCGAGGGCCTGGTCAAGCTCTACCCCAAGCGCGGGGCGCTGATCCGGCCGGTCTCGGCCCGGGAGATCGCCGACGTCGTCGAGGCCCGCCGCCTGGTCGAGCTGCACGCCGCCGAGCAGGTATGGCCGCGCCGGGCCGCCATCCGCGACGACCTGGCCCGCTGGCTCGACGAGATGCGCCGGGCCCACGCCGCCGGCGACGTCACCGCGCTGATGGCCGCCGACCGGGCGTTCCACGCCACCGTGGTGGAGGCGGCCGGCAACGAGATCCTCGCCGAGCTGTACCACCGGCTGCGCGACCGGCAGCTGCGGATGGGCGAGGCCAGCTTCCGGCTCTCCCCGGGCTGGGCCGAGGTGGCCCTCACCGAGCACGCCGGCCAGCTCGCCGCCCTCGACGGCGACGACCCGCGCGCCTGGCTCGACGCGGTCGGCGCGCACATCGACAACGCGGCGACCGTCCTGCGGACGCTGCGGTGAGCGCCGCCACCCCGCCGCCCGCCCCGCGCCGCTCCGCCGCCCTGGTCTTCGCGGTGGCCGTCACCGCGTACGTGGCCGCGGTCTTCCACCGCAGCTCGCTCGGCGTCACCGGGGTCGACGCGGCGGACCGCTTCCACATCAACGCCGCCGCCCTGGCCACCTTCAGCGTCGCCCAGCTCGCCGTCTACGCGGCCATGCAGATCCCGGTCGGGGTGCTGCTCGACCGGTACGGCTCGCGCCGGCTGCTGCTGGCCGGCGGCGCGCTCATGGTGGCCGGGCAGCTCTGCTTCGCGGTCGCCACCGACGTCCGGCTCGCCGTCGCCGCCCGGGTGCTGGTCGGCCTCGGCGACGCGATGACCTTCATCAGCGTGCTGCGGATCGTGGCGTTCTGGTTCCCCGGCCGGCGCAACCCGCTGCTGGTGCAGCTCACCGGCACGGTCGGGCAGCTCGGCGCGGTGCTCGGCGCCGTGCCCCTGGTGGCGCTGCTGCACCACGCCGGCTGGACGCCCGCGTTCCTGACCGCGGCGGCGCTCGGCGCGACCGTGCTGCTGCTGGTGCTCGTCGCCGTCCGGGACACCCCGCACGCCGAGCACACCACCGCGCTCGCCCCCGACCTGGCCACCGTACGCCGGCAGCTCGCCGACGCCTGGGCCCAGCCCGGCACCCGGCTGGGCCTCTGGACGCACTTCGTCACCCAGTTCTCCGGCTCGGTGTTCGCCCTGCTCTGGGGCTACCCGTTCCTGGTGCAGGGCCAGGGCTTCTCGCCCACCGCGGCGGCCGCCCTGCTCACCCTGATGACCGTGGTGACCCTGGTCTGCGGCCCGGTGATCGCGCACCTGTGCGCCCGGCACCCGTTCCACCGCTCGGTGGTGGTCTTCGCCATCACCGCCGGCACCGCGGCGGTCTGGGCGCTCGTGCTGGCCTGGCCCGGCCGCGCCCCGCACGGGCTGCTGGTGGCCCTGGTGGTCGTCCTCGCGGTCAACGGCCCCGGCTCGGTGATCGGCTTCGACTACGCGCGCACCTTCAACCCGGTGCACCGGATCGGCAGCGCCACCGGCATCGTCAACGTCGGCGGGTTCGTCGCCTCGATCCTGCTGATCCTGGCAGTCGGCGTGGTGCTCGACCTGGCCACCCCGGCCGGCCGGAGCACCCCGCCGCTGTCCGCGTTCCGCTGGGCGTTCGCCGTGCAGTACCTGCTCTGGGGCCTGGGCGCGGTGCAGGTGCTGCGCTACCGCAACGCCGCCCGCCGCCGGTACGCCGCCGACGCCGTGCCGGTGTCCGCCGCCATGGGAAGTCCGGTCACGTGAACCGGCGCTTGTGGGCCAGCGAGTCCAGCATCAGCGTCAGCCCGGCGCCGACCAGCCAGCTGTCCTTGGCCAGGCCGATGCCGGCCTGGGACGGCTTGAGGCTGTTCGCCTCCCGCATGCCGGGCGTCTTGAGATAGAGCTGCACCAGGCCGGCCCCGAAGGCGGTCAGCGCGGCGCCGGCCAGCAGCCCCGGTACGAACGGGGTGAGCAGCGCGGCGCCCAGCGCGATCTCGCCACGGGAAAGCAGCTTCGCGAACTGGTCCGGCGGGAACTGCCGCAGCTGGGGGATCGCGCCGACCGCCATGCCGTGCATGCCGGCGGCGGCCTCGCCCTCCAGGGACCGCTTGGACAGCCCGGAATTCAGGATGAACGCGCCGATGCTGAGCCGGAGCGGCGCTTGGGTCAACCTCATGATCACTCCCGTCGGTGCCGGAGAACCGGGCCACCGCGTACCCCGCGACGCGCGGGATAACCCGCCCGTCGACGCTGGGCCGCCGACGATGATCGGCGGTAGGTTCGCCTTGGAGCGAACGAAGGAGGCACCGTGGGTCAGGAAGTCCGGGGAGTCGTGTCGTTGCGCAAGGGCGCGCCGGTGGAGGTCACCACCATCGTGGTGCCCGACCCGGGGCCCGGCGAGGCGGTGGTCCGCGTCCAGTCCTGCGGGGTGTGCCACACCGACCTGCACTACCGCGAGGGCGGCATCAACGACGACTACCCGTTCCTGCTCGGCCACGAGGCCGCCGGCATCGTGGAGCAGGTGGGGGAGGGGGTCACCGACGTGGCCCCCGGCGACTTCGTGGTGCTCAACTGGCGGGCGGTCTGCGGGCAGTGCCGGGCCTGCCGGCGGGGCCGTCCCTGGTACTGCTTCAACACCCACAACGCCGCGCAGCGGATGACGCTGACCGACGGCACCGAGCTCGCGCCCGCCCTGGGCATCGGCGCGTTCGCCGAGAAGACCCTGGTGCACGCCGGCCAGTGCACCAAGGTCGACCCGTCCGCCCGGCCCGCCGCCGTCGGCCTGCTCGGCTGCGGCGTGATGGCCGGGCTCGGCGCGGCCATGAACACCGGCGGCGTGACCCGGGGCGACTCGGTGGCGGTGATCGGCTGCGGCGGTGTCGGCGACGCGGCGGTGGCCGGCGCGGCCCTGGCCGGCGCGACCACCATCATCGCCGTGGACACCGACTCCCGGAAGCTTGACTGGGCGCGGAAGTTCGGCGCCACGCACACCGTCAACGCCTCCGAGGACGACCCGGTCGAGGCGATCCGCGCCGCCACCGGCGGGTTCGGCGCCGACGTGGTCATCGACGCGGTGGGCCGTCCGGAGACCTGGAAGCAGGCCTTCTACGCCCGCGACCTGGCCGGCACCGTCGTGCTGGTCGGCGTACCCACCCCGGAGATGCGGATCGAGCTGCCGCTGCTGGACGTCTTCGGCCGGGGCGGCGCCCTCAAGTCCAGCTGGTACGGCGACTGCCTGCCCAGCCGCGACTTCCCGATGCTCACCGAGCTGTACCGGCAGGGCCGCCTCGACCTGGACGCCTTCGTCACCGAGGAGATCGCCCTCGACCAGGTCGAGGAGGCGTTCACCCGGATGCACCACGGCGACGTGCTCCGGTCGGTGGTGGTCTTCCCGTGACCGCCCGCGTCGACCACACCGTCACCTCCGGCACGTTCTCCCTCGACGGGCAGACCTTCGACGTCGACAACAACGTCTGGGTGGTCGGCGACGACGCCGAGTGCGTGGTCGTCGACGCCCCGCACGACGTGGCCGCCATCCGCGCGGTGATCGGCGACCGCCGGGTGGTCGCGATCCTGGCCACCCACGCCCACGACGACCACGTGCGGGTCGCGCCCGAGCTGGCCCGGGCCACCGGCGCGCCGGTGCTGCTGCACCCGGCCGACCGGGTGCTCTGGGACCTGGTCCATCCGGACACCCCGCCCGACGGCGAGCTCACCGACGGGCAGGCCGTCGAGGTCGGCGGCACCACCCTCCGGGTGCTGCACACTCCCGGCCACAGCCCGGGCGCGTGCAGCCTCCACGCCCCCGACCTCGGCGCGGTCTTCACCGGGGACACCCTCTTCGCCGGCGGGCCGGGGGCCACCGGCCGCTCCTTCAGCGACTTCGGCACCATCGTCGAGTCGATCCGCACCCGGCTGCTCACCCTGCCGCCGCAGACCGTCGTCCACACCGGACACGGCGACGACACCACCATCGCCGCCGAGGCGCCCCACCTCGACGAGTGGATCGCCCGCGGGCACTGAGACGGGCGCCGCCCGCCTCAGCGCTCGCCGTCGAGCACCGGCTTGACGTCGAGTACGGGGGTGCCGTCCACCGCCTCCAGGTCGGCCACCCGCAGCCGTACGCCGTCCACCTCGAGCACCCGCACCCGGTGCAGCCCGATCGGGTTGGGCCGGTGCGGCGAGCGGGTGGCGAACACCCCGGTCTCCGGGCGGGACACGTCCCCGCGCGGGTGCACCGCGAGCACGTCCCGCCGGGCCCGGTCCAACCAGGTCAGCACCAGCACGTCCGCGCCGGGCCGCAGCCCGTCCAGCGCCGGGGCGTACGCCGGGTCGAAGACCAGCCACGCCTCCGGCGCGCCCTCGTCGCCCTGCTTCGGCGCCGCCGCCGGATCGGTCAGCGGCGACTCGACCCGGCCGACCGGACGCAGCGTGGGTTCCGTTCCCGTCACGGGGCCTCCCGCAGCATGTGCAGCCGGACCGTGGTGCCGGCCGCGGTGGTGTGCACCAGCACCAGGTCGCACAGGGCGTGCACGATGACCAGCCCCCGCCCGCCGATGCCGTCGTGCGCCGGAGTGAGCCGGCCGGCGAGCGGGTCGGCCAGCCAGCCGTCGTCGTGGACCTCGCACACCAGGTGCCGGTCGGTGCACCACGCCTCGACGGTGCCGGCGCCGCCCGCGTGCGCCACGCTGTTCGTGGCCAACTCGGTGACCGCGATCTGCAGGTCGGCCACCCGGTCGGCGGACAGGCCGCCGGCCACCGCGTGGCCGGCGACGAACCGCCGGACCTGCGGCAGCGTCTCCAGGTCGTAGCGGAGCACCTCGACCGGCTCGGCCGGGGCGGGCAGCGGCTTGTTGTGCCGCTCGGTGACCACCGCCGGGGCGTAGCCGGCGAGGCGGCGGCACCCGCCCGCGTCGACCAGCAGCGGGTGCGTGCAGCGGGCCTCGGCGAGCACGGCGGGCTCGAGCCGCCCCGCGTCGTACGGGCACAGGATGCTCGCCGCCCGGCCCGCGAAGGCCCAGTTGATCGCCGCCTCGTGCTGGGCGCAGGCCCGGTACTCGTCGGCGCTGCGGCCGGCCCAGACCGGCTCGCCGATGATCCGGACCCGCCGACGGGGGTGCTGGTCGGCGAACGCCTGGAGCACGCACGGGAGGATCCGGCCCGGGTTGCGCCCCGCCTCGGTCATGTCGGTCCAGCCGACCGCGTCGGCCGCCGCGCCGACCGCCGCGCGGATCGTCTCCAGCTGCGGGCCGGGCACGGCCACCAGCACCGGCTCGTCCGCGGCGAGTCCCTCCTGGACGAACGGCACGGCGACCGCCAGCAGGCTGGTGGGGTCGGTGTAGAAGGCGAGTTCGTGGCGCAAGCCGGCCGGCGCGGGTCCGGCGGTCGCGCTCACGCCGGCCGCTCCGTCGACGCGTCGCCGAGCAGGTGCATCAGCCGGTGCAGCGCCGGCCGGCAGCCCACCAGCCGGATGCCGGCGGGGCCGGCCCGGTTCGCCCGGACCAGCGCGGTGGCGGCGCCCACGTCGGCGAAGCTCAGGTCAGAGACGTCCAGCACCGTCGGTCGTCCCGCCGCCCGCCGGGCGGCCGTCACGTCGTCCAGCACCGCGGTGAACGCCTCCCGGTTGCTCCGGTCCACCTGCCCCACCAGTCGCAACCCCGGCGGGTCGGTCGTCCGGTAGGCCCGCAGCAGCGGCGCCCAGGTCCGCGCCGTGTCCGGACCGGCCGTGCCCGGATGGGCCGCGGCCAGGGCGCGCATCCCGTCGGCCGGGAAGACCCGCCGGTCGTACAGGCACAGGCCGGCGACCCGTCCGTCCAGGAAGAGCGGGTTGAGCGCGGTCTCGTACCGGCGCAGGTCGTCCAGGGTGGTGCCGGTGCGCAGCACCCACGCCATGTCACCGCTCAGCCGGATCCCCGGGTAGCCCTCCTGCCGCGCGCGGTCGACCTCGTCGACCACGGCGGCGATCATGGTGTCCGGGGTCGGCCGGCCGCCGGTCGGGTAGACCTCCACGGCCGGCACGATGCGGAGCTGGCCGGCCGCCACGGCGGCCTCGGTCGGCACGCCGACGGCGTCGACCCGGGCGCGTACCGCCTGCGGCGGCGAGTTCTCGGTGAAGCAGACGACCTTGTGACCGAGGCGAAGACCGGTGGCGGCGAAGCGGCCGACGGCGTCGAGAGCCGCGCTCTCGTCCTCGTGCGTCCAACAGACGTGATCGCCCAGGCGGACCTGGTCGACCACGGTCGTAGCAGTCACGGTGCTGGCCTTCCCGGTCGGCGCGTCCCTCACTGTAGCGCCGGCCCGGTTCCGACTGAACCGCTCGCGATGCGCTTGTCGACGGCGGTGTTCCGGGGTTAACCTGGCGGCGGACCCGGATGCCGGCGCATCGCGCCACCCGGAGCCCACTCTCCCGAACGCGAAGGCCCGTCCGGCGCGTCGCCGATCCGGCCACCGCCCGCGTCCACCATCGGCGGGCCAGCCTCGGTCGGCCCGACACTCGCCCACGATCTCCGCAGGGCTGATCCGGCCGTCCGTCTCCGCATCGCGTCGCCCGCGGGCCGACCCGTTCGCAGCGCCTCGCGCCTGGCGCCACCCGCCGATCCGCCGTCGGTCCCTCGCTCTCCGTCGCGAGCCGTTCGGGCCGTGCGGGTCGTCGCCTCGCGTCTCCTGGGGCAACGGCCGTCCGGGCGGTGCCTTCGTCGCTCGGCGCGAGTCGCTCGAGCCCCGAACCACCCTCCCTTCGCCCGTCCCCTCCGGGGACGGCCACCAACCGAAAGGCACTCGATGACCGACACCTCCGCGCCGCTCCCGGTGAGCGGCATCGTCGACACGGTCGACGACCACGCACTGCTCCGGGTGGACGGCTACCTGCCCTCCGCCGCGGACGCCCACCTCACCGCCGGCCAACTGCGCCGGTACGGCCTGCGCCGCGGCGACCTCGTCACCGGCGCGGTCGCCACCACGCCCCACAAGGGCCGGCACGCCCCGCTGGTCCGGGTCGACACCGTCAACGGGACGCCTCCCGAGCAGGCCCGCCGGCGCCCGGACTTCCACCGGCTGACGCCCGTCCACCCGCAGGAGCGGCTGCGGCTGGAGACCGAGCCGAACGTGCTGACCACCCGGGTCATCGACCTGGTGATGCCGATCGGCAAGGGCCAGCGGGCGCTGATCGTCTCGCCGCCGAAGGCGGGCAAGACGATGGTGCTGCAGGCCATCGCGAACGCGATCACCCGGAACAACCCGGAGTGCCACCTGATGGTGGTGCTGGTCGACGAGCGGCCGGAAGAGGTCACCGACTTTTCTCGGTCGGTGAAGGGCGAGGTCGTCGCGGCCACGTTCGACCGTCCGCCGCAGGACCACACCGCGGTGGCGGAGCTGGCGATCGAGCGGGCCAAGCGCCTGGTCGAGCTGGGCCACGACGTGGTCGTGCTGCTCGACTCGCTGACCCGGCTGGGCCGCGCCTACAACCTGACCGTCCGCTCGGCCGGCCGCACCCTCTCCGGCGGCGTCGACGTGGCCGCGCTCACCCCGCCCAAGCAGCTGCTCGCCGCCGCCCGGGCGGTCGAGGAGGGCGGTTCGCTGACCGTCATCGCCTCGGCCCTGGTGGAGACCGGATCCGCCGCGGACAGCCTCATCTTCGAGGAGTTCAAGAGCACCGGCAACGCCGAGCTGAAGCTGGACCGGTCGCTGGCCGACCGGCGTACGTTCCCCGCCGTCGACGTGCGCGCCTCCGGCACCCGCCGGGAGGAACTGCTGCTCACCGAGGTCGAGCGGGAACGCCTGCGGGCACTGCGTTCCGCGCTGTCCGCACTGGACCGTCAGGCGGCCCTGGACCAGCTGCTCCGCCAGCTCGCCGCCACCGGCGGCAACGCCCACTTCTTCGCCCGCCTCGGTGCCGCCGCCCGCGGTTAGGATCTTCCGTCATGGACGATTCCAGCGACGGGCCGCCGACCGTACGCCAGCTGCGCCTCGTCGTCGAGGCGGAGGACTACGACGCCGCGGTCGCCTTCTTCCGCGACGCGCTGGGCCTGCCGGAGCAGGCGGCGTACTCGGGTGGCGACGGCGCCCGGGTGGTGATTCTGGAGGCGGGCCGGGCCACCTTGGAGCTGGCGAACCCGGCGCAGAAGCGGATGATCGACGAGGTGGAGGTCGGCCGCCAGGTCGCGCCGCGGCTGCGGGTGGCGTTCGAGGTGGACGACAGCCGGGCGGTGACCGAGCGACTCGTCGCGGCGGGCGCCACCGAGGTGGCTCCGCCGACGGTCACCCCGTGGCAGTCGCTCAACGCCCGCCTCGACGGCCCGGCGGGCCTGCACCTCACGGTCTTCCAGGAGCTGCGCGACCCGACCGAGCGGGAGGCCCTGGAGGGCTTCGGCACCGACGCCTGAGAATCCCCGTGGCGCCCCGCCCGCGGGCCCGGCGATACTCGGGCCCGTGCCCGACGTGATGTTGACCCCCGCACAGGCGGCCGCCCTCCGGTACGTCCACGACGTGGCCCTGCGGGATCAGCCGGCGGCGCTCGCCGTCATCGCCCGGCACCTCTCCGGCTCCGGCGCCGGGTACCGCTCCGAGGAGATCGTCGCGGCGGTGGCCGCACACGGCCGGCTCACCCTCAACTTCCATCCCGACCGGCTGCTGCGTGACGGCCGGACGGTGGCCGAGGCGCTCGACCAGGATGGCGTCTACCGCAGCCAGTTCGAGACGGGCATCTCCAACGGCGGCCTGACCGCGTTCCCCGGCGGCGACCGGGACCGCTGGGAGGCGGCGCTGTTCGGCGGGGCGTACCAGCGGCCCGGCGTGCCCGCCGCGGAGCGCCCGAAATACGGCGGCCTGAACCTGCTCGACCACCCGGACGGCGCCTGCCCCCGGTTCGGCTCCTGCCACCTGCGGCTGCGCCCCGCCACACTCGCGCGGGCGACCTTCAGCTTCGGCGACAGTCACCTCGGGCCGAAGGACCTCGGCACCGTCACGGCGTTCGAGCCGGTGCTCGCCGCACTGCTGGAGGCCACCGCCGAGACCGGAATCAGCTTGGGGGTGGCCGGCATGGACACCGGCACGCTGCTGCGGACGCTGCTGCGCCGCCGGGAGCGGGCGTCCGCGATGGCCGGGCGGGCACTGGACGACTACATCGAGGCGCAGGTGCACGGCGAGCTGAGCCTGGCCCGGGACGTCGAGGCCGTGGTGGTCGACCCCTCGTTCCGGAACACCGAGGAGGGGCGGATCCTCGCCGGGCTCGCCCGGCGGCACGGCTTTACGCTCCACTGGCACAGCGGGTTCGAACTGCCGGTCGACGGGATCGACGCCGAGTTCCGGGGGCCGGCCATCCCGCCGCTCGCCGCCCGGGTGCACGCCGAGTTCGCCGGCCCGGGGGAGCCGGTGCACGCCGCGCTGATCGGCCGGGCCGCCGCGTCGCTGGTGCGCGAGCCGCAGCGGTGGGCCGACCGCGGGCCGGCCGAGGTGACCCTCCAGCACCTCAAGCAGCTCTGGCACGTCCTGGTCCGGTTCGGCACCCCCACGACCGGCTAGGCCGGTTCACCGCCCGCCCGCGCTCCGCGTCCCGTACGTCGCGAATCCCGGGTGACCTGGACCGCAGCGAAGCCGGGCCCCCGCATTTCCGGAATGCCCGACACGTCGAGCTGGTTGTGTCCCCCGTACCGCCGGAACGCAAACCCGTACCGGCGAGTAGTTCCCCCGAGGGGCGCTCACCCCGGAGCGCGTCGTAACGATCGAAAGGGCAACCATCGTGAAGCAGCACTTCACTCGATGGCTCCCCGCCATCGCGAAGACCACCGTCGTGAAGACCGCCGTCGCGAAGGCCGCCACCGCGAGGACCGCCATCGCCACCAGCCCGAACCGCCGTACCGCGCTGACCCTCGCGGGCGTGGCCTGCCTGGGTGGGCTGGCGTTCGGCCCCACCGCCGTCGCCGCTCCGTTGACCGGCGGCCCGCACGCCGGCGCCCTGGCCGCCATCGACCTGGCCACCGGCAAGAAGCCGGGCACCGACACGGTGGAGTCCGACCAGACCACGGGCGGTGACAAGGTCCCCACCAAGGCCGACCAGCCCAAGCGGGAGCAGCTCATCCCGCACGGTGTCGAGGGCGCCCAGTCGCGCATCCCGCTCGACGACGCCCAGCTCGACAACGCCAAGGCCATCGTCAAGGCGGCCAAGGAGACCGGCGTGGGCGAGCGGGGCGCCGTGATCGGCGTCGCCACCTCGCTGCAGGAGTCGAAGCTGTACAACCTCGGTCACCTGGGCGAGTACAACGACCACGACTCGGAGGGCCTGTTCCAGCAGCGCCCGTCGTCCGGTTGGGGTACGTCCGAGCAGGTCACCGACCCGGACTACGCCAGCAAGGCGTTCTTCAACGCGCTGAAGAACGTCGGTGGCTGGCACGACCTGCCGCTGACCGCCGCGGCCCAGACGGTCCAGGTGTCCGCCTTCCCGTACGCGTACGCGCAGTGGGAGGAGCAGGCGGCGGACATCGTCCAGCAGCTCTGGTGACAAGACCCGCGAAGCCGGCCGGCCCCGACCAGGGGCCGGCCGGCTTCCGTCTGTCCTCACCCAGCGAACTCTCCAAGATCGCAGTTGGTTGGCGCGCGACCAATGTCCGGTTCGCGCCCTGCCCGGCGCGGTGAGTGGAACGCCATGGGTGCCTCCGGGGCGCGGATACATGCCGTTCCACCGACCGTCCCAGGCTGGGCGCGGTGTCCGGTTTATGCGGGTGGTCGGCGGCACCCCGACGGTGGAATGGCCGGCGGGCCGGGGTCGTTGTATCCGGGTGAACGACCGAGGAAGGCGCCCCGCCGAGGTGGGTGTGCCGGGCCCGGAATGATGGTGGCCGGCCGGTCGTTGTACATGGTCCCGGCGCGACGAAGAGGCTCCGCCCCGCGCGCCGGATGATCCCCCCAAGACTTTCCTGTTAGCGCCTGACGGTGCTTGCGCACAGCCGACCCCCATCGGTCTGGTGCGCCAACCCCCGAATGGAGCTTCTCTGATGAACACGATGCTGCGTAAGAGCGTGCTGGGTATTGCTGGTCTGGCTTTCACCGGTGGTGTGTTCGCCGGTCCGATCGCCGCCCACGCCGAGCCGGTGAACAGCACCAAGCCGGTGGCCGTGGCGGTGCAGGGTGACAAGCTGATCCCGCACGGCGTGCAGGGCGCCCAGTCGAAGATCACCCTGAACGACGAGCAGACCGCTAACGCCAAGGCGATCATCGCCGCCACGAAGAAGGCCGGTCTCCCGGAGCGGGCGGCGGTGGTCTCGATCGCCACGTCGCTGCAGGAGTCGAAGCTGGAGAACCTGGGCCACCTCGGCGACCGCAACGACCACGACTCGCTGGGCCTGTTCCAGCA
>NZ_JBEXLR010000079.1:0-30027 GCF_040610095.1 Micromonospora sp. NPDC004540 | reverse complement strand
CGGCCCCCGTACATGACCAGGACGTCGTCCGCCACCTGGCTGACCACGCCCAGGTCGTGGGTGATCAGGATGATCGCCGACCGGAACTCCTCCTGCAGGTCGCTGAGCAGGTCCAGGATCTGCGCCTGCACCGTCACGTCCAGGGCCGTGGTCGGCTCGTCGGCGATCAGCAGGTCCGGGTCGTTCACCAGCGCCATCGCGATCATCGCCCGCTGCCGCATGCCCCCGGAGAACTCGTGCGGGTACTGGTCGAACCGCTTCGCCGGCTGCGGGATGCCGACCCGGCCGAGCATGTCCACCGCCCGGGTCCGGGCCTCGCGCTTCCCGGCCCGCGGGTGGTGCACCCGGTACGCCTCGGCGATCTGCTTACCGACCGTGTAGTAGGGGTGCAGCGCCGACAGCGGATCCTGGAAGATCATCGCCATGTCCCGGCCCCGCAGGCGACGCACCTCCTCCTCCGGCAGCCCCACCAACTGACGACCACCCACCGAGATCTCCCCGGTGATGGTGGCCCGCTTGGCGTTGTGCAGGCCGAGGACGGCCAGTGACGTGACGCTCTTGCCCGACCCGGACTCGCCCACGATGCCCAGGGTCCGACCCCGCTCGACGGCGAAGGAGACGCCGTCGACGGCCTTCACCACGCCGTCCTCGGTGTCGAACCGCACCCGCAGGTCGCGGACCTGCAGATAGGGGCCCTCGCCGGAGCGCTGCTCCGGCACCTCGGGGCGGTCCGGCTCCCCGGACGGCACCGACTCCGACCTGCCCATGACCGCCTCCCTCAGTGACGAAGAGAACCTACAGCAAACTTCTGGAGGCGAAAATAAGCTACAAACGGCGGCCTGTCAGCGGCCTGAGCGTAACGACTGGGTTTCCGACCTGAACAGCCCTCACCTGGGACATTCATGGCTGCGACTGGGCGACGTCGCCGCGTCGCCGCACATGAGGTGCGACCATGGCGGAGGCAACCAGCGGAGGATTACCCCGACAGGAGGTGGAGGTGACCATGACCGCGGCGGTGTTCGGCCACGACGGCCCGTGGACCGAAGAGGAGTACCTCGCCCTCGGCGAGACGCAGCAACGCGTCGAACTCTTCGACGGGAGCCTTCACGTGACGCCAGCGCCCACCCCGCGGCACCAGCGCATCCAGCGAAACCTCGGCAACCTCCTCGAGGGCGCGGCACGGAGCGCCGGTCTGGAACTGCTGGAGACGGTCAACGTCCGACTCAAGCCCGGCCGGATCCCCATCCCTGACCTGGTCGTCACCCAGCCGATCGACTTCGACGAACCGATGATCGAGGCGCACGACGTTCGGCTGGTCTGCGAGATCATCTCGCCGAGTAACGCGGCCACCGACAAGGTGCTCAAGATGCACTACTACGCTGCTGCAGGCATCGAGTGGTATCTGCTGGTCGAACAAGAGAGCGGAACCCTGCACCTCTACCGCCGGCACGGCCGGCACTACAGCGAACACTCGGTGATCAAACCGGGTGACGCGCTGGAGCTGACCGAGCCCGTCCGGGCGACGATCCGGCCGGAGGATCTCGTCCCCTGACGGATGTCTGCCCGGTCGCCTAGGGTCGGGCGCATGACGGGATTCGACGCGGCGACCGCCGCCGTCCAGGCCGCCCTCGACGCGGGAGCCCGCTACGCGGACGCCCGGGTGATGCACCGCCGCTACGAGTCGATGTCGGCCCGCAACGGGGACATCGAGGAGCTGACCCAGGACGAGAGCATCGGGCTCGGTGTCCGCGCGCTGGTCGGGTCGAGTTGGGGCTTCCACGCCGTACCCGAGCTGTCGGACGCCGCGGCCCGCGATGCCGGCCGGCGCGCCGCGGCGATCGCCACCGCGAGCGCGCGGGTCCCCGGCCCGCCGATCGACCTGGTCCCGGTCGAGGCGACGGTGGCGAGCTGGGCCTCGGCCTGTGACGTCGACCCGCTCGGCGTGCCGCTCTCCGACAAGGGCGACCTGCTGGTCGGCGCCACCGCGACGATGCGGAAGCACGGGGCCGACCTGGCCGAGGGCCTCTACCAGATCTGGGACACCACCAAGTGGTTCGTCTCCAGCGAGGGGCACCGCGTCGACCAGCGCATCCGGGAGTGCGGCGGCGGCATCTCGGCCACCTCGATCGGCGACGGGGAGACCCAGCGCCGCTCCTACCCGAGCTACCGCGGCCAGTACGGCACCACCGGCTGGGAGCTGGTCACCTCGCTCGACCTGGCCGCGCACGCCGCCCGGATCGCCGAGGAGTCCCGGGAACTGCTCACCGCCCCCGAGTGCCCGTCCGGCGAGACCGACCTGATCCTGGGCGGCGAGCAGCTCGCCCTCCAGATCCACGAGTCGGTCGGCCACGCCATCGAGCTGGACCGGATCCTCGGCTGGGAGGCCGCCTTCGCCGGCACGTCCTGGCTGGACCTGACCCGGCTCGGCACGCTGCGCTACGGCTCCGAGCTGATGAACGTCACCATCGACCCGACCATCCCCGGCGCGCTGGGCAGCTTCGGCTTCGACGACGAGGGCTCCCCGGCGGTCAAGCGGGACGCGGTCCGCGAGGGGCGCTGGGTGGGGGTGCTCGCCGGCCGGGACTCGGCCGCCGTCGCCGGCCTGGACTACGGCGGCAGCGTACGGGCGGACGGCTGGGCCCGGCTGCCGATGGTGCGGATGACCAATGTGGGCCTGGAACCGGGCCCGCACACGCTCGACGAGATCATCGCGGCCACGGACGACGGGGTGCTGATGGACGTCAACCGCTCGTGGTCGATCGACGACAAGCGGCTCAACTTCCAGTTCGGCTGCGAGGTCGGCTGGGAGGTGAAGAAGGGTCGCCGGGGGCGTCTGCTGCGCAACCCCACCTACACCGGGATCGGGCCGGTCTTCTGGCGCTCGATGGACATGCTCTCCTCGGAGGTCGTGCCGTGGGGCACGCCCAACTGCGGCAAGGGGCAGCCCGGCCAGACCGGGCACACCGGCCATCCGGCCGCCCCGGCCCGCTTCCGCAACGTCCGGGTGGGGGTGCGGGCATGACCGAGCTGGACCTCGCCGGCCGGGTGGTGGAGCTGGTCCGGCGGCTGGCCGGGCCGGACGCCCAGGCCGAGGTGGTGGTGACCCGGGCCGACCTGGCGCTGACCCGGTTCGCCAACTCGTTCATCCACCAGAACGTCGCCGAGTCGGCCACCGCGGTCCGGCTCCGGCTGCACGCCGACGGGCGGACGGCCGCCGGCAGCGGCAGCCTGGTCGACCCCGACGGGCTGACCGCGCTGGTCGAGCGGACGCTTGCCGCGGCCCGGCTCTGCCCGCCCGACCCGGCCTGGCCGGGGCTCGCCCCGCCGGCGCCGGTCCCGTCCGGCGCGGCCGTCGACGAGGCCACCGCGGCCGCCTCGCCCGACGAGCGGGCCGCCCGGGTACGCGCCTTCGTGGACGCGGTCGAGGGGCTGGAGGCCGCCGGCTACTGCCGGACGTCGTACCGGTCCGGGGCGTTCGCCAACTCGGCCGGGCACTCGGCGGTGGGGCGGGCGGCCGAGGCGGCCATGGACGGCATCGCCCGGACGGGCGGCGCCGACGGGGTGGCCCGGCACTGCGCCGATCGTCTCGCCGACCTCGACGGCGGGGCCCTGGGCGCCCGGGCGGCGGCGAAGGCGCGGGCCGCGGCCGACCCGGTCGAGCTGCCCCCGGGGCGCTACGAGGTGGTCCTCGAACCCGCCGCCGTGGCCGACCTCCTGCAGAACCTGGCCTGGTACGGCTTCAACGGCAAGCGGTACGCCGAGCGGCAGTCCTTCGCCGAGCCGGGCACGGCGCAGTTCGATCCGGCGGTGACCCTGGTGGACGACCCGCTGCACGCCTCCGCGCTGCCGTACGACCTGGAGGGCACACCCCGGCGGGCGCTGCCGCTGGTCGAGGCGGGTACCACCCGGGCGGTGGCGCACGACCGGCGCAGCGGCGCCGAGGTCGGCGCCGGCTCCACCGGGCACGGCATGGTCGGCGCGTCGACCTTCGGCCCGCTCCCGCGCAACCTCCGCCTGGTGCCGGCCGACGGCCCGACCGAGGTGGCCGCCGGACCGCTCAGCGCCGGGGTGACCGGCGCGGTGGCCGACCCGGACACCGCCGCGCTGGTCGCCGGGATGGCACGGGGGCTGCTGGTCAGCGACTTCTGGTACACGCGGGTGCTCGACCCGAAGCAACTGGTCGTCACCGGGCTGACCCGCAACGGCGTGTGGCTGGTGGAGGACGGGGTGCCCACCCGGGCGGTGCGCGACTTCCGGTTCACCGAGTCCTACCCGCGGGCGTTGGGCCCGGGGCGGGTGCGCGGCCTCGGCCGGGCGCCGGTCCGCCAGCCGGACCGGGTGGACGGCTTCTGGTGGGAGGCCCCGGCGCTGCGGCTGGCGTCCTGGAACTTCACCGGGGGCGCCTCCGGCTGACGGCGCAAGATATTGATCTTGGTTCGGGTCTTTCCAAGCTCGGGGACACACGGGACACTGCGTTGCGCGGCCGGGCCGCGAAGATCGGCGTAACGTGTGTCACTTAGCTGCGCCGGTTCGCCGGTGCGGTCTCATGCGTGCGCAAGACGTGGCAGTGGACGCGGTCTCGCCGGTCCGCTGACCGGTATGGAAGGTGTGATCCGCCGCCCCGCGAGGGCGCCGTCAGGGAGACGACTCGAATGACATCAACGGCAACGAGGCCGCGAGGGGCGCGGGCGCGCGCCGCGATTGCGGCCAAGACGTTGCGAACGGACCGCTGGTGGTTCGCGCCACTGATCACCGTCGTCGGGCTCAGCGCCTGGGTCATCTACGCGACGGTCCGGGTCTTCATGCACGACTTCTACTGGGTGGACGCCTACCACTACCTGACGCCGTTCTACTCCCCCTGCGTCACCGACCGGTGCGTCGAGGGCTCCTCGCACTTCGGCAGCTTCCTGCCGGGCTGGTGGATCATCCCGGACGCGGCGCTGACCCTGCCGTTCCTGCTGCTGTTCCGGCTCACCTGCTACTACTACCGCAAGGCCTACTACCGGTCGTTCTGGCTGTCGCCGCCGGCCTGTGCCGTGCCCGACGGGCACCAGGCGTACGGCGGGGAGACCCGATTCCCGCTGCTCGGCCAGAACCTGCACCGCTACTTCTTCTACGCCGCCGCGATCATCTCGCTGATCAACACCTACGACGCGATCTACGCGTTCCACTCGCCCAAGGGGTTCGGCTTCGGCCTGGGGAACATCGTCCTGCTGGTCAACGTGGTGATGCTCTGGGCCTACACCATCTCCTGCCACTCCTGCCGGCACATCATCGGCGGGCGGCTCAAGCACTTCTCCAAGCACCCGCTGCGCTACCGGGCCTGGACCGGCGTGTCCTGGCTGAACGTCCGGCACATGCAGCTCGCCTGGATCACCCTCGGCACCCTGGCGCTGACCGACTTCTACGTCATGGCGGTGGCGGCCGGCTGGTTCAACGACCTGCGGTTCATCAACTGAGAGCCTGGACATGACTGAGACGCGAATCGAACGACACCACTACGACGTCGTCGTGATCGGGGCCGGCGGCGCCGGCCTGCGCGCGGCGATCGAGGCCCGGCTGGCCGGCAAGAAGACCGCGATCATCTCGAAGTCGCTCTTCGGCAAGGCGCACACGGTGATGGCCGAGGGCGGCGCGGCGGCCGCCATGGGCAATGTGAACTCCCGGGACAACTGGCAGGTCCACTTCCGGGACACCATGCGGGGCGGCAAGTTCCTCAACAACTTCCGGATGGCCGAGCTGCACGCGAAGGAGTCGCCGCAGCGGATCTGGGAGCTGGAGACGTACGGGGCGCTCTTCGACCGGACCAAGGACGGGAAGATCTCCCAGCGCAACTTCGGCGGCCACGAGTACCCGCGGCTGGCGCACGTCGGCGACCGGACCGGCCTGGAGCTGATCCGCACCCTGCAGCAGAAGATCGTCTCGCTCCAGCAGGAGGACAAGCGGGAGCTCGGCGACTACGAGGCCCGGATCAGGGTCTTCTCCGAGACCACCATCACTGAGCTGCTGCTCGACAACGACCGGGTGGCCGGCGCCTTCGGCTACTACCGCGAGTCCGGCGAGTTCATCCTCTTCGAGGCCCCGGCCGTGGTCCTCGCGACCGGCGGCGTCGGTCGCTCCTACAAGGTCACCTCGAACTCCTGGGAGTACACGGGGGACGGTCACGCGCTCGCGCTGCGCTCCGGGGCGACGCTGATCAACATGGAGTTCCTCCAGTTCCACCCGACCGGCATGGTCTGGCCGCCCTCGGTGAAGGGCATCCTGGTCACCGAGTCGGTCCGCGGCGACGGCGGCGTGCTCAAGAACTCCGAGGGCAAGCGGTTCATGTTCGACTACGTCCCGGACGTGTTCCGCAAGCAGTACGCGGACAACGAGGCCGAGGCGGACCGCTGGTACAAGGACCCGGACAACAACCGGCGCCCGCCGGAGCTGCTGCCCCGCGACGAGGTCGCCCGCGCCATCAACAGCGAGGTCAAGGCCGGTCGCGGCACCCCGGCCGGCGGCGTCTTCCTGGACATCGCCTCCCGGCTGCCGGCCGAGGAGATCCGCCGCCGGCTGCCCTCGATGTACCACCAGTTCAAGGAGCTGGCCGACGTCGACATCACCAAGGAGCCGATGGAGGTCGGCCCGACCTGCCACTACGTGATGGGCGGCGTCGAGGTGGACCCGGACTCCGGCGCGGCGTACGGCACGGTGCGCGGGCTCTTCGCCGCCGGTGAGGTCTCCGGCGGCATGCACGGCTCCAACCGGCTCGGCGGCAACTCGCTGTCCGACCTGCTGGTCTTCGGCAAGCGGGCGGGCGGCCACGCCGCCTCGTACGCCGACCAGCTCACCGCGCGCCCGGCGGTGTCGGTGGCGGCCGTGGAGGCCGCCGTGGAGACGGCACTGGCCCCGCTCCAGCGGGACACCGGCGAGAGCCCGTACACCCTCCAGCAGGACCTCCAGGCGGTGATGGGCGACCTCGTCGGCATCATCCGGCGCGAGGGCGAGCTGGTCGACGCGCTGGCCCGGCTGGCCGAGCTGCGCGAGCGGGTGGCCAAGGTGAGCGCGGCCGGCGGCCGGCGCTACAACCCGGGCTGGCACCTGGCCCTCGACCTGCGCAACATGCTGGTGGTCTCGGAGTGCACGGCGAAGGCCGCGCTGGAGCGGCAGGAGTCGCGCGGCGGGCACACCCGGGAGGACCACCCGGGCATGGACCCGAAGTGGCGGCGGGTGAACCTGGTCTGCTCGCTGGACGGTGACACTGTCCGGCTGACGCACAAGCCGCTGCCGAAGATGCGCCCGGAGCTGATCTCGCTGTTCGACCGGGCCGAGCTGGCCAAGTACCTGACCGACGAGGAACTCGCCGAGTTCGACGCCCTCACCGAGCGGGAGCGCTGAGGAATGGGAACTGACAAGACGCAGGCGACCGGCAAGCCCGGCACGAAGCGGCCCTTCCGCATCTGGCGGGGCGACGAGAACGGCGGCGAGCTGCGCGACTACACGGTCGAGGTGAACGAGGGCGAGGTCGTCCTCGACGTGATCCACCGCCTCCAGGCCACCGACGCGCCGGACCTGGCGTGCCGGTGGAACTGCAAGGCCGGCAAGTGCGGCTCCTGCTCCATGGAGATCAACGGCAAGCCCCGGCTGAGCTGCATGACCCGGATGTCGACGTTCGAGGAGGGGGAGACCGTCACGGTCACCCCGCTGCGCACCTTCCCGGTCATCCGGGACCTGGTCACCGACGTCTCGTTCAACTACGAGAAGGCGCGGGAGACCCCGGCGTTCGCGCCGCCGGCCGACGTGGCACCGGGCGACTACCGGATGCAGCAGGTGGACGTCGAGCGCTCGCAGGAGTTCCGCAAGTGCATCGAGTGCTTCCTCTGCCAGAACGTCTGCCACGTCATCCGCGACCACGAGGAGAACAAGCAGGCGTTCTCGGGTCCCCGGTTCTTCATCCGGGCCGCCGAGCTGGACATGCACCCGCTCGACGCGAAGACCGACCGCAAGGACTACGCGCAGTCCGAGATGGGACTCGGCTTCTGCAACATCACCAAGTGCTGCACCGAGGTCTGCCCCGAGCACATCAAGATCACCGACAACGGGATCATCCCCATGAAGGAGCGCGTCGTCGACCGCAGGTACGATCCCCTTGTGTGGCTTGGTAGCAAGATCTTCCGGAGGGGTCAGGTGCCTCAGACCAGCGTGACCAGCGGGCATTCGAGCGGCGCCGTGACCGCCCCCGCCGCCCACGGCGGGGTGCACTCGCACGCCGGCGGCTCGCACGACACGGCGGCCGAGCGGCAGGCGCAGCAGGGCGTCAACTGGCACCGCGAGGTGCCGCACCCGACCGCTCCCGCCGTCGACGTCAACGGCAAGCTGCCGCTGACCGAACTGACCTTCGACCGGGCCGCCGCGCCGTCGCCGTTCGGTGACGACGTGACCTTCCCGCTGCCGCCGGAGCACCTGAACTTCGCCCACCCGCAGCAGGACGAGCCGAAGCACTGAGCAGCACACCGACAACGACGACGGGGGCCGCGGCACATGCCGCCGGCCCCCGTCCCGTTTCCGCCCCCGCGTCCGCTTCCGGCGTTCAGGCGCCGGCGAGCAGCGGGCGCAGGGCGGCGACGATCGGCACGTCGGCCGGCAGCCAGGGGACGGTGTCGAGTTCGGCGGCGGAGAGCCAGCGCAGCTCGGAGTGCTCCAGGGCCTTCGGTTCGTCACCATGGAGGAGGCGGGCCACGTACACCCGGAGGACGGAACGGCCGTGGGCCATCCGCACGTCGCGGCCGAGCCGCGCGCCGATCTCCACCCGGACGCCGAGTTCCTCGGCGCACTCGCGGACCAGCGCGTCCGTCTCGGTCTCCCCCGGCTCCACCTTGCCGCCGGGGAACTCCCAGCGGCCGGCCACCTCCGGTGGCGCGGAGCGCTCGCAGGCCAGGACCCTGCCGTCCCCGATGATCGCCGCGCCGACGACCACCCTGGGCTCCCGCCGGTCCTGCCCGTTCCCGCTAACCCGTTCGGTCTGCACGGGCGTCCAGCGTGCCAGATCAATCGGCGGTTTGGGTAGCTGAGTCGACCGTCAGGTCAGCAGAACACGGAAGTGTGGGCGTGGACACACCATCTGTGCGACGACAGACTAGAGGGCGTCGACTGGGACACGGGATGGCGACGATTTGGCCACAAGCCGGCAACGACGCCTGGGAGGTGCGGTGATGCGCGTGCTGTTCAACGGCCGGGCGAAGCACGACTACCTCAGCGACGCGCTCGCCCTGCTGTCCGGATGGACCCGGGAGGGCGAACAGATCCGCCGCACGCTCGTCCTCGACGACACCCAGCACGCCGCGCTCACCGAGCGGGTCGCGGTGGTCGCCGACGCGCTGCGCCTGCGCCCGGAGATCAGCCGCCGGGCCGACCGCACCCAGATCAGGGTGGGCCACGGCGACGGCGAGCCGCTCACCGAGGGTGAAGTGCTGCTGGCCGCACGCATCGAGGACGCGGTCCGCGCGGTCACCGCCTCCTGAGGCTCCTGGAAGGTCCCTGAAAGTTTCTGGTTAGCAACTAAATCCCCCTGGGTAGGACTTCCGGCACAGGGAACCGCAAGGCTCCCGAATGCGACGGAATGTGCGATAACCCCTTTAGGAGCTGACCAATGACTACGCCCACCGCGGCCACGAACCGAGCCACCGACCACGTGCACACCGACCACGTCGACCGCGACGTCCGGCACCTGCACCGGCACGGCGAGGAGACCAAGCCGGCGTGGAAGACCACCGAGCTGGCGGTCTACCTGCTCTCCGTGATCGGCGTCCTGATCGCCTCGAACGCCGTCGGTGACGGCGCCGCGAACAACGGCGGCGACTACTTCGCCGCCGACAAGGCCTGGTGGTACATCACGCTGTTGACCGTCGGTTACCTGATCAGCCGTGGCCTGGCCAAGGCCGGCAGCCGCAGCCGCGACCACGACCCGCGCGTCGACCACTGACGCTCGTCTCCGGCAGCCCCGTCCGCTTCGGACGGGGCTGCCGTCGTTCACCCGGGCCCCGGCCGGCTGGCGCGCCCCGCCTACCGTCGGGGACATGGCCGATCCGACGTACGACCGCAAGGAACAGTTCCAGCAGATCCAGAGCGGGCTCCTACCCGGTGAGCAGATCATCGCCGTCTACGACGCGATCGGCGCGGGCACCGGGTTCATCGGCCTGACCGACCGCCGGGTCGTCATCCAGGACCGCTCCTTCGTCGGGAAGCGGTACGCCATCACCAGCATCCCGTATGCGAAGATCACCAGCGTGAGCGTGGTGAGCAACAAGTCGTGGGGCGGCTCGTTCTTCTCCACCGGGGCGATCGCCGTCCACGTCGGCACGCACACCTACGAGGTGGAGTTCCGGGGCGCGCAGAAGGCCCACCACGTGCACAACGTCATCCTCCACCACATCTCCTGACGTGCCGGTCGACCTGCCGGCGGCGCTCTACGACGCGGACAACGCGTGGGGGCGCGACGACGACTTCTTCCTCCGCTTCGTCGGGGCGGCGCCGACCCGGGTCCTTGATCTCGGCTGCGGCACCGGGCGGCTCACCCTGGCCCTGGCCGCCGCCGGTCACCGCGTCACCGGCGTCGACCCGGAGCCGGGGTCGCTCGCCGCGGCCCGGGCCAGGCCGGGCGGCGACCGGGTCACCTGGATCTCGGGCACCGCCGCCGACCTGCCCGACGCGGCGTACGACGTGGCCGTGCTGACCAGCCACGTGGCGCAGGAGATCCGGGACGACGGGGCGTGGGCCGCCACCCTCCGCCACCTGCGCCGTGCCCTGGTCGACGGGGGCCGGTTGGCCTTCGACTCGCGCGACCCGGCGGCGCGGCGCTGGGAGCGCTGGAACCCCACCGACTCCCGCCGCCGGCTCACCCTGCCCGACGGCACGACCGTGGACGCCTGGACCGAACTGACCGCGGTGCGCGACGGCCTGGTCAGCTTCCTGCACCACTACGTGCTGCCCGACGGCGCGGAGGTGCGCAGCCCCGGCACGTTGCGCTTCCGCACCGAGGCGGAACTGCGGGCCTCCGTCGCCGCGGCCGGCTTCACCGTCGAACGGTTGCTCGGCGGCTGGGCCGGTGAGCCGGCCGGCGCGGGCGACGACGGAGAGTTGATCGTCCTCGCCCACGCGGCGCGGGGATCCCGGGCGGGGGCGGCGGTCAGCGCCGGTACGCCAGCTTGAAGTCGAGCGCCCAGTCCTTGCCGTCGGCGGACCGCTCCCAGCGGGCGTCGATCGCGGCACCGTCCTCGCGCAGCGTCCCGATGAACCGCTGGTGGAAGCCGGGCGCCTCCCGCCACATCCGCCAGACGCCGTCGGCGAACGTCATCCGGTAGACGCGGTGCACACCGCGGGCGTCGGCGTAGAGCACGCTGAACTCCTCCCCCGCGTCGTCGAGGCCGATGAGCTGGGTCGTGGGGAGGGGGTTGTTCTCCCGCCAGGCCCGCGGCGCCGTCTCCGGCACCGGATCCGCGTCGGTGAACTCGCGGAGGAACCGGCCCTCCTCCACCCACGCGAACTCCGTCCAGCCGGCGCCGAGACCCTCGACCTCCGGCTGCACGGTCCACCGTCCGACGAGCACGTCGAGCCGCGCGAGCGCGGGATGCCGCTTCCCCATGGTCGCTCTCCTCCTGCCGCTGGGACTCCGGTGCTCGCCGCCACCTGACAGAATCGCCCGCATGCGGGGGCTGTTCGCGAGGTTCAGGGGATGGCGCACCAGCCGCACACCGACCGTACGCCGGATCCGCCGTGCCCTGGTGGTGGTCGTCGCCGGCGCGGCGCTGCTGGCCGCCGGCACCGCGGCCTGCGTGGTGTGGGTCCGTGGCGGCGCCGAGGGGCACGTGTTCGCGGAGGCCGACGTGCCGGAGGCCCCGGTCGCCCTGGTCCTGGGCACCAAGGTGGAGGCCGACGGCACCCCGTCGCCGTTCCTCGCCGCCCGGCTGGAGATCGCGCAGCGGCTCTACGCCGCCGGCAAGGTCCGGGTCATCCTGGTCTCCGGCGACCACATGAATTTCGACTACGACGAGCCCGACGCCATGCGGCGCTGGCTGGTCGACCGGGGCGTGCCGGCGGAGAAGGTGGTGCTGGACCACGCCGGCTTCGACACCTACGACTCCTGCGCGCGGGCCCGGCGCGTCTTCGGCGTGGAGCGGGCGACCGTGGTGACCCAGTCCTTCCACCTGCCCCGCGCCGTGGCGGTCTGCCGGCACCTCGGCGTGGCGGCCAACGGCGTCGGCGACGACACCGCCCGCCGGTACACCCAGGGCTGGCGGATCAGCGCCACCCGGGAGTACGGCGCCTGCGTGAAGGCGGCGGTGGACGTGTTCTCCGGTCGCGATCCCGTCCACCTGGGACGCCGGGAGACCGGGGTGGACGACGCCCTGCGCGCCGGGTGACATGCCGCCGGCCGGTCGGCGATAGGGTCGCGGCGTGGTGAAGCTGGCCGAGGAGACCCTGGCGGCGGTCGGTCGGATGACCGTCGCGGCGACCGAACTGGAGCACGTGCTGTCCCGGATCGGCGCGGGTCAGGCGGACGCCGACGCGATCTTCGCGCGGGCCGGGGCGCCGCTGCTCGCCGCCCGCGAGGCGGCCCGGTCCGCCCCGCCGGCGATCCGCGACGAGTACGCCAACCTGGTCGAGGGCGCGGCCACCCAGCTGGCCGTGGGCCAGGCCGCGCTGCGGGCCGTGTGGCGCGGCGGCCGGACCGACCCGGCGCAGTTCGACGAGATCACCGCGCGGCTGCTGCGCTGCCGCGACGCCCTGCACGACCGGATCGTCGCGCCGCAGGAGGGCTGAGCGGGCCGGGTGGGACCGCGCCGAGGCTCCACGGTGGTCGGCCACGGGCTATCGTCGCGGGATGCCCGAGCTGATCGCGCCGACCGTCCGGCTGCACGGCGCCTGGCTGGCGGCGCACCGCGAGTGGGGTCCCGGCCGGCACGAGGACGGTTTCGGGCTGCGCCCCTCCGACGAGGTGGTCTCCCCCGCCGGCTTCGCCGCCTGGGTGGCGTTGTTGACCGACGAGCCGGACCGGACGCCGGATCCGGGCCGGGTGCGGTGCACGTACCGGTGGATCGTCGAGGGTGACCGGGTGCTCGGCGGGATCGCGCTGCGGCACGAACTCGACGACTTCCTGCTGCGCGTCGGCGGCCACATCGGCTACGGCATCCGGCCGTCCGCGCGGCGGCGAGGGCTGGCGACCTGGGCGCTGGGCCGGATGCTCGACGAGGCGCGCGGGCTCGGGCTGGACCGGGTGCTGGTCACCTGCGCGGACGGGAACGTCGCCTCGGCGAGGACCATCGAGCGCCAGGGTGGCGTCCTCGAGGACGTCCGGGACACCGAACTGGGTCGGGCACGGCGTTACTGGATCACGCTCTAGCGGCTGCGCGGCCGCCGTCCTGGTACATTCGCGCTTCGCCTCGATCGAAAGAGGAACTGCGCATGACCGGCACGGGGGCCGAATCGGGCGCGGGACCGGCGATGGACCCGGTGCCGGGCACCGGACCAGCCGATCCTTCCGCGCACCACCCACTCGGACAGCCGACGCCGGGCTACCGACCGACGCCGTACCCGCCGTATGCGCCGCCGACGGTGGCGCCGTTCGGATCGCAGCCGCCGGTGGGCTGGGCACCGCCGTCCGGCCCGCGCAACCGCACCTTCGTCGTCGCAACGGTGATCGTGGGCGTGGTGCTGCTGGTCGGTTGCCTGGGCCTGACCGGCGGGGTGCTCCTGCTGCGCTCCGCGACGAACACCGCGTCCGGACCGGCGCGCGAGGCGCCCCTGGCGCCCACCACCGACCGCGGCCCGGCCGCCACGGCCGAGCCGGACACCAGCGAGGAGCCGGCGCCGCAAGGGCCGCAGGCCAGCGCATACCCGGCGGAGGAGATCTCCGACCTGAACCGGGTGTGCGACGACGACATCTACTACCCGCAGTCGCCGAAGCGCGCCGGCAAGGCGCCGCACCCGCTGGTGCTGCTCATCGACGACGGCTCGGGCCTGCGCTACCAGAACGGCACCTACTACTTCTCCGAGGGCCTGTCGAAGAAGGTGGAGCAGGCCTGGGCGCCGGAGGAGCCCACCAAGGTGCAGATGGTCGCCTGCCTGGACCGGGTCAGCACCGGCGCGACGATCCGCCGCTGCCGGTACGACGACCCGAAGCCGCTGACGCTGACGCTGCTGCGGGCGGGCTGGCGCCTCCGGGTCTACGAGGTGTCGACCGGCCGCAAGCTGCTCGACAAGGCCATGACCGGCGACGACCAGGCATGCCCGTACGTCGTGCTGGCGGGCCCGGACAAGAAGATCTACGCCAGGGTGAGCGACCGGGCGGCCGTCGTCGCGCTCCGCAAATTCGTCAACGGATCGGCCTGAACCGGCCGCTGCCCTACACCGCCCCGGCCCCGCGGGCCTCCAGCGCGTCCAGGTCGCGCTGCGCGTAGAGCCGGTGCTCCCACTCCTCGTTGAGGACGATCAGCAGGCACTCCCGCACCGGGTAGCTGCGCGGCTCCGGCCAGCCCGCGCCCGCCACCGGATCGGTGCGGCCGGCCAGCGACTCGTCGGTCAGGCCCTCGATGACCTGGCGCACGGTGGACATCCGGTCGCGGCGCAGCGCGAGCACCACGTCGAGCGAGGGCCGCGCGGCCCGGTCGCGCGGCACACCGGGAAGGTCCGGCATCTCGTCCCAGGGCAGATCCAGCGGATCCCACGGCGACGGGTCGCCGAGGATCACCCGCCGGACCCACGAGTCGGTGGCGAAGACCAGGTGCCGCAGCGTCTCGACGAACGACCACTCACCGTCGACCGACTCGTGCAGCAGCTCGGGCCGCAGCCGGCCGGCCCGCTCGACGGTCCCGTCCCACAGCCGCTCCAGGACGTCCCACGCCTCCCGGAAGCCGGCCGGGTCGGTCGGGCGCATCCTGGCCCGGTCCGGATACCGCCGGTCCAGCTCCGCCTCGATGAGCGGCCCGACGTCGACGCCGTTGATCGTCAGACCCTCGACCTCGCCGTGGATGTCGACGCCGACCAGCTCGACGCCGCGCATGGTGACCCCGCGCAGGTCGACGCCACGGAACCGGGCACCGGACAGGTCGACGACACGGAGTTGGGCGCCGCTGAGGTCCACCCGGTCGAACCGGGAGCCGCGCAGATCGGCGGCGATGAATTCGGCCACCCGAGCAGGCTAACGCCGCGCGCTTGCCGGCGCGCCCCTGCTCCTGACCGACGAGCCTGAAACGGCGATGCGCCCTGCGGGCACGACGGCCACCCTGGCGCGATGGATCAGGTTCAGGGGATCGTGGGGCTGGTCGACCGCGTACTGGGTCGGGAGGTCGTCGGCACCTACCTGCACGGCTCGTCGGTGCTCGGCGGCCTCAGGCCGGCCAGCGACGTGGACGTCCTCGTCGGAACCGATGCCGGACCTGGCCCTGCTGATCACGATGGTGCTGGCCGGCGACCATCCCCTCGCCGGTCCGCCGCCGGCGCAGGTCCTCGACCCGGTTCCGCACCCGGATCTGGTGCGAGCGACCGTGGCGGGCATCCCGGGCCTGCTCCGCGACCTGGCCGACGACACCCGCAACGTGCTGCTGACCCTCGCCCGCATCTGGACCACCCTCGCCACCGGTGAGATCAGGTCGAAGGACGCCGCCGCGGACTGGGCGCTGGCCCACCTCCCGCCCGAGCACCGCCCGGTCCTGCGGCATGCCAGGGAGCTGTACCTTCACCGCCGGTACGCCGAGGAGAGCTGGAGCGACGAGCTGCTGGCACAGGTACGCCCGCACGCGGACCAGGTCCTCGCCGAGATCGACCGGCTGCGGTGAAAGTGGGCGGCGCCGCCTGGAAGCTTCCACCGTCGCGGCCTTGCATCCGGTACCTGGGTACAGGCTTACCGTCGAAGCATGAGCGACCGACACGTCCCGACCGACGACTCCTGGGTGCCGGATGCGTGCACCCTGCCGACGGCCGAACGGCCGCTGCGGCTCGCCGAGTTCGACCAGTTCTTCCGCGCTGCCGTCCGGGGTGCCGACCGGCTGTCGGCGCGGCATCTGCGGTTGCACCTCGCCGGCGCGGAGCAGGTGGAGGAGACCGCGCGGGATCTGACGGCCCGCGAATCGTCCTGCTGCTCGTTCTTCACCTTCGAGATCGGGCGACCCGGCGCGGACGCGCTGACGCTGGACATTCGGGTGCCGGCGGCGCACGTCGACGTGCTCGATGCCCTCGCCCGGCGGGCGACCTCCGCCCGGGAGCGGAGATGAGCGAATCGGGGCTGCGCAGCGGCCAGCTAGCCGACGCGGCCGGGGTCAACCTCCAGACGCTGCGCTACTACGAGCGCCGGGGCCTGCTCGCCGCACCGCGGCGGTCACCGGGCGGGCACCGGCTCTACCCGTCCGACACCGTCACCCTGCTGCGGGTCATCAAGACCGCGCAACGCCTCGGCTTCACCCTCAACGAGGTCGCCGACCTGCTCGATGCCGGCCGACACCGGCACCACGGCCGACCCGACACCAGCCTCCAGGCACGGGCCAGAGACAAGCTCGCCGAGGTGGAACAGAAGCTGGCCGGCCTCACCGTCATCCGCGACACCCTGCGGGCGGCCATCTCGGCCGGCTGTGACGACCTGGTCGCCTGCGCCAGCAGCTCCTGCTGCCCCCTGCCCTTCGTCGAACTCGCCGTACTCCCCGAGAGGAACGACCGTGCCGACACCTGCTGACCGGCTGCGCCGCCTGCTCCCGTCGAGCATGACCGGACTCGCGGCAACGGCCTGCGCCGCCTGCTGCGTGCTGCCGCCGCTGCTGGCCGCCGGGATCCTCGGTGGCGCCGGTTGGGCCGCGGTCAACCGCTCCCTCCCCGGGGTCGCCGTCGCCCTGGCCGTGCTCGCCGGACTGTCCTGGTGGTGGGCCACCAGCCGCCGCCACACCACCGGCTGCGCCGGCGGCGACTGCTCCTGCGGCCAGGGTGACCACAAGGACCGCCAGGTGGTCACGTTACGGTCCGACACCTGACGGTCGCCCGCTGCGGAAGGCCGGAATCAGACGTTGAAGCGGAACTTTGGCTGCCTCTCCCGTGACCTGCGGCAGCCTGGTCGGCGCACTGGTCACGCCCGCTCTTGGGCTCACGCCGTTGATGGCTGGTTGCCGACGTTTCACAGTGTCTTGTGCCCCGTGTGTGCCCCGGCAGACTCCTTTGCCCCCAGGCAACCAACACGGCCCTCCGAACTGCCCTGAAGCAGCATCGGCTGAACTGCTGAGACGATCCGACTTCGTCCCAACGCGTCCACGGGTGTCCGTCGTGATCGTCACCCAGTTTGTTACTCACTGGCTCCGGGCCGCCCCGGTTCTGCTTCACCGCCGTTCCTCACCGTGAGGTTGCATCCTGACGGCGGTCCTTATGCTGACCCACCGCCCCGGTGGGTCACAGGCCGGTTCGCCCGTCGATGCACTCGCGCAGGAGGTCGGCGTGGCCAGCGTGCCGCACATACTCCTCGATCACGTGGACAAGCACGTCGCGCGTGGCGTGGCTGCCACCGTCGACCGGCACCTCGCGGCCCAGGTCGGCCTCCTCGAGAGCGTCGAGCCATTCGTCCGCCTTGGCGATCTCGGCCTTCCAGGTTGCAAAGGCGTCCTTCACCACCGCTGGGTCGGGGACCGCGCCCCCGAAGTCCCAATCTGGGTCGTCCTCGTGCTTGTAAAGGCACGGTGCGTCGGTCCGCCCTTGCAGCACACGCTGGAACCAGTGGTTCTCCATCTGAGCCAAATGGCGGACCAGGCCGAGCAAGCTCAGGGTGCTGGGCGGCACAGAGCGTCGGCCGAGCTGCTCGGCGTCCAGTCCGTCGCACTTCATCTCTATGGTCAGACGGTAGTTGCCGAGGTACTCCCGGTAGGTCGCCTTTTCGCCGACGGGCTGACCGAAGATCCTGGGGTCGTCCTCGGGGGCGGTCCACAGTTTGCTCACGGCGCCACCCAATCGCGGGCGGACCGCACCAGTCAAGTGAGCTGCGGTGCCCCAACTTCGACGGCCGCCAGGAGGAATTCGATCGCCGCTCGCTCATCGGCTAGAAGCGAATGTTGCCGCATCCGCGTCTTCGGCCAGAGGTTCACAGTCGGTAGCCAGCGGATAGGGGGACCGCGTAACCCATCAAGCGGAGCCAACGTGTAACGCATCAACCGGAGTACGACATGTCGCTAGACCTGAGTCTGCGAGAACTTCCTGTACGGGATCAAGTGCGGCCAGCGTCGCGCGCCGCTCGCGCCGCCGAATCTGGGCAGGGCCGATGGGCCCCCAGCCGCGCCTATGGCCTTCGGCCGCCGACGCATCGCTGGCGGAGCTTGACACCTTCGTCCCGAAAGAGTGACCAGTTGTCGATGAGCTGGGCGAGTAGCCGGAGGACCTGCCGGAACAGTCCAGCATCGTCCATGGGCGTCGAGCGTCGGCCGCCCCGGTCGTCACCCAGTTGGTCACCCACGCCGGGTGTCAGACGTTGAAGCGGAACTCCACCACGTCGCCGTCCTGCATGACGTACTCCTTGCCCTCGATCCGGACCTTGCCGGCGGCCTTCGCCGCCGCCATCGATCCGGCCTCGACCAGGTCGGCGTAGGAGACCACCTCGGCCTTGATGAAGCCGCGCTGGAAGTCGCTGTGGATGACCCCGGCGGCCTCCGGTGCGGTGGCGCCGACCGGGACGGTCCAGGCCCGCGCCTCCTTGGGGCCGGCCGTCAGGTACGTCTGGAGCCCGAGCGTGCGGAAGCCGACCCGGACGAGCTGGTCCAGCCCCGGCTCGGACTGCCCGATCGACTCCAGCAGCTCGCGGGCCTCCTCCTCGGGCAGGTCCACCAGCTCGGACTCGATCTTGGCGTCCATGAAGACCGCCTCGGCCGGGGCGACCAGGCCGCGCAGCTCGTCGAGGAACTCGGCGTTGCCCAGCTCGGCCTCGTCGACGTTGAAGACGTAGAGGAACGGCTTCGTGGTGAGCAGGTGCAGCTCGCGCAGGTGCTCCAGCTCGATCTTGGCGGCGGCGGCGCCCGCGTAGAGGGTGGTGCCGCCGTCCAGGACCTCGACGGCCTTCTTGGCGGCCTCGACCGCGGCGGCCCGGTCCTTGCGGAGCTTGGCCTCCTTCTCCAGCCGGGGCAGCGCCTTCTCCAGGGTCTGGATGTCGGCCAGGATCAGCTCGGTGTTGATCGTCTCGATGTCGTCGGCCGGGGAGACCTTGCCGTCGACGTGCACCACGTTCGGGTCGGAGAAGGCCCGCACGACCTGGCAGATCGCCGAGGCGTCGCGGATGTTGGCCAGGAACGCGTTGCCCCGGCCCTGCCCCTTGGAGGCGCCCCGGACCAGGCCCGCGATGTCGACGAACGAGACCGGCGCCGGGAGCACCTTCTGCGAGGAGAAGATCTCCGCGAGCTTGGCCAGCCGCTCGTCGGGGAGCCCGACCACGCCGACGTTCGGCTCGATGGTGGCGAACGGGTAGTTCGCGGCGAGCACGTCGTTCTTGGTCAGCGCGTTGAACAGGGTGCTCTTGCCCACGTTGGGCAGGCCGACGATGCCGATGGTGAGACTCACGACGAGCCAGCTTACGCGGTTCTCCGCCGGGACCGGGCAGGCAGGTCCGGGGTCGCCGCGGTCAGGCGGCCCGGGTGGGCAGCAGGCGGGGTTCGATCCGGGTCTCCCGCACCGTGCCGTCCTCGGCCCGCGCCAGCTCGTACGCGGCCACGCCCTCCCGGTCGGCGACCGCCTCGGCCAGCCGGGTGCCCCGGTAGATCAGCCCGACGCCGTCGTCAGTGCAGTGGCTGGTCGGCAGCGTGCCGTCGGCGACCAGCCGGTGCATGAGCGGCCGGCGCTGGTCCTCGCTGTCGTAGTGCACGCCGTTGCCGTACGGCAGCCAGCCGAGCCCCTCGGTGAAGGGGCGCAGGGTCGGGCCGTAGCTGTCGGTGGCGCCGCCGAGGTGCCAGCAGATCGACCCGGCGGAGACCCCGCCGAGCACCACGCCGGCCTGCCAGCACTCGTGCAGGATGTCCGGCAGGCCGTGCACCCGCCACACCGCGCAGAGGTTGGCCACGCTGCCGCCGCCGACCCAGATGATGTCCTGGGCGAGCAGGTGGGCGCGGATGTCCTCGACGTTGGGCATCGGGTAGAGCGCCAGGTGGGACGGGCGGAACCTGGTGCCGGCGAACGCGCCGTAGAAGACGGTGAACGAGGTGGGCTGGTCGCCGACCGCCTGGTTGAGGTAGCAGACCCGGGGCGCGTCGCCGGCCTGCGCCAGGTCGGCCATCAGGTCGAAGAGCTGGCTGGGCCGGGCGTCCCAGGGGCCGCGGTGCCGGCTGAAGAAACCCATGCTGGTGGCGACGATGGTCGGTTCACTGGCGGGCATGGCCGTCCTTCCGGTCGGTGACGTTGGAGATCATCCTGCCCGATCCGGCGGCTCCGCCTCGGCGGCGGCCAGCAGGGCGCGCAGCAGATCGGCCAGCCGGTCGCGGTCGGCGGCGGGCAGCGCGTCGAGGATCCGCCGCTGCACCTCCAGCCCGGCCTCGGCCGACTCCTCGGCCACCCGGCGGCCGGCGTCGGTGAGGCTGACCCGCAGCGCCCGCCGGTCGGCCGGGTCGGGCGCGCGCCGGACCAGCCCGGCCCGCTCCAGCCGGTCGAGCCGGCCGGTCATCCCGCCGGAGGTGAGCATCAGCGCGGCCGCGAGCGCCTTCGGCGCCAGGGTGTACGGCGCGCCGGACCGGCGCAGCGCGGCGAGCACGTCGAACTCGCCCCGGCCGATGCCCCAGCCGGCGTACACCTTCTCCTGGCGGTCGCCGACCAGCCGGGCCAGCCGGTAGATGCGGCCGAAGACGGCCATCGGCTCGGGCCGCATGCCGGCCCGCTCCCGGCGCCACTGCTCGACGATCAGGTCCACGTCGTCGGTTGCCACGGCTGTCGATTGTGCCGCACCTCGCACTTCCGCTTTCACTCGACACTGATTAGCTTAGCGCTAAGCTACTTAGCAGCGAGGAAAGTAGGTCGTCATGGCCCGCCGCTGGACCGACGTCGCGCTCACCGCCGTCGCCCCGATCACCTGGGGCACCACCTACCTGGTCACCGCCGAGCTGCTGCCTCCCGGCCGGCCGCTCTGGTCCGGCGCGGTTCGCGCCCTGCCGGCCGGCCTGCTGCTGCTCGCCCTGACCCGCCGGCGGCCGCGCGGCGTCTGGTGGGGGCGGGCCGCCCTGCTCGGCGCGCTCAACATCGGGGCGTTCTTCCCGCTGCTCTTCGTCGCCGCCTACCGGCTGCCGGGCGGCACTGCGGCCGTGCTCGGGGCCGCCCAGCCGCTGCTCGTCGCCGCGCTCACCGTCGCCCTGCTCCGGGACCGGCCGGGCCGGCCGGCGCTGCTCGCCGCGCTCGCCGCCCCGGTCGGGGTCGCCCTGGTGGTGCTGCGGCCGGGCGCCGGCCTCGACCCGCTCGGCGTCGCCGCCGGCCTGGCCGGCACCGCGGCGATGGCCGCCGGGCTGGTGCTGACCCGCCGCTGGGGCCGGCCGGCCGGGGTGGGCACCCTCGCCGCGACCAGCTGGCAACTCGTCGCCGGCGGCCTGCTGATCCTGCCGGTCGCCGCCGCCGTCGAGGGCGCGCCGCCCACGCCGGACGGGCCGGCCCTGCTCGGGTACGCATGGCTCGGGCTGGTCGGCACCGCGCTGGCGTACGCGCTCTGGTTCCGGGGCGCGGCCCGGCTGCCGGTCACCCGGGTGTCGGTACTCGGCGCGCTGAGCCCGCTGACCGCCGCGACCCTCGGCTGGCTGGTGCTCGGGCAGACGCTCAGCCCGACCCAGCTCGCCGGCTTCGCGGTGGCGATCGCCGCCATGGTGCTCGGCCAGCTCCCGGCCCGGGCCACGGCCCGGGGGCGGGGCGGTCAGCCGGCGCGCAGCCGGCGCCAGCCGTCGGCCGGGGCGCCGACGGCCACGCCCTCGGGCAGCGCGCCGGGCGGCAGTTCCCCCGCCGCGGCCAGCGGCAGGGTGAAGCGGTGCGCCGCCGACGGCGCGGCGGTGTACGACTGGTCGAGCAGCCAGCGCACCTCGTCGACCGTCCAGCCCAGCCCGGCCCGGCCGGCGAGCTCCCGGACCAGCCGCAGGCCCACCCGGGTGTCGTCGTCGTAGAAGCGCATGCACCAGTGGTGCGCCCACATGCCGAGCGCGCGCAGCCCGGCCGCGTCGAGCGAGCCGACCAGCCGGCCGCAGGCGGTGTCGGCGAAGGCGCGCCCCGGGTCGTCGGCCCGGTCCCGTTCGATCGCCCCGTAGGCTGCCGGCGCCACCACCCGCATCCGGTCGTAGAAGCCCTGCACCACCGCGGGCTCCAGCCGTGTCCGCCCCGACCGCATCAGTGGACACCCCGCCCGGCCACGCTCGCCATGCCCCGCACCTTTTCTTGAGTTGGTGGCGGGACCGTACCGACCACTACCGACACTTTCCCCGGCGGAATCCGTTGCGCCGCCAGGGATAGCTGGCCTGAGCTGGAGCGTCTGTATCTGTGACGACGACGAGCGGGAGGGTGGGTGGACGAGGACGACCGGGCCCGGCTGGCCGAGTTCGTGACCAGCCGCACGCCGGCGCTGATGCGGGTGGCGTACCTGCTCACCGGCGACCGGCACGCGGCCGAGGACCTGTTTCAGTCGGCGCTGGCCAGGACCATCCCGAAGTGGCGGACGCTGCGGCACGCCGACCCCGAGGGCTACCTGCGCACGGTCATGTACCGGGAGCAGGTGAGCTGGTGGCGGCGGCTGCGGCGACGCCGGGAGACGGCGCTCACCGGGGCCGACGAGGCGGTCCAGCCGGACCCCAGCGGCGGCGCCGACGTGCGCCTGGCGATGCGGGCGGCGCTGCGGCTGCTGCCGCCGGCCCAGCGCACGGTGCTGGTCCTGCGCTACTACGAGGACCTCACCGAGACCCAGGTCGCCGAGGCGCTGGGCTGCACGGTCGGCACGGTACGCAGCCGGACCCACCGGGCGGTGACCCGGCTGCGCCAGCTCCTGCCGGACGTCGAACTCCTGGAGGTACGGCGGTGACCACGCCCTTCGAGGACCTCATCCGCGCCACCCTCTCCGACCTGGCCGAGGAGGCACCCAGAGTGCAGGACCAGTTGACCCCGGCGGAACGCCGGTTCCGGAACCGCCGGCGGACCACGGTGACGCTCGGCGCGGCGGGCGTGGTGGCCGCCGTGCTGATCGGCGCGCCGATCGCGGTGGCGGCCGGCGGCGGGGACGCCCCCCGCCCGGCCGTACCATCGGCGCCGCCGACCCCCGCGGCAGTGTCCCCGTCCCCCGCCGAACCCACGGCGGTCCCGTCGCCCAGCGGGCCGCCCACCGCCGTGCCGACCCCGCCCGGCGATCCGACCGCCGGCCCGGTCCCCAGCGCCTCGCCGCCGGGCCGGCCCGGCCGCCCCGTGCCGAGTCCGAGCCGGCCGGGCGGCCCCACCGCGGTCCCCTCCCCCGAGAGCCCCGGGGGCGGCCCGGGCGTGCCCAGCCCCTGGCCCACCCCGTCCCCGAGCCCGCGCCGCTGACCCCGGACGACCCGGCCGCCGGGTCCGTCCGGCCGCCCTGCCGGCGGTGGGTGGAACCCCATGGAGGTATCCCGGCCCTGGTGACCTTCATAGCGTTCCACCCACCGCTGCCGTCGCGGCGGGAGGCGGCCGCGCACAGCCTCCCGGGCCCTGGATCAGAGCGCCGGCGGGGGCCGTGCACGGCCGCGTCCGAATCCCGCCAGCCGAGGGCCCGACCTGCGAGGCAGGATCGGTGTCATGGAACTCGACTTCGAGCGGTGCTACCGGGCCGTCGACAGCCGCGACCAGCGGTTCGACGGCTGGTTCTACACCGGTGTGACGTCGACCGGGATCTACTGCCGGCCGTCCTGTCCGGCGACGACGCCGAAGCGGCAGAACGTCCGGTTCTTCCCGTCGGCCGCCGCCGCGCAGGGCGCCGGGCTGCGGGCCTGCCGCCGCTGCCGCCCCGACGCCGCCCCGGGCTCCCCGCAGTGGGACGTCCGGGCCGACGTGGTCGGGCGGGCGATGCGCCTGATCGCCGACGGGGTGGTCGACCGGGACGGCGTACCGGGGCTGGCGGCGCGGCTCGGCTACACCGAGCGCCACCTGCACCGGATGCTCCGGGCCGAGCTGGGCGCGGGGCCGTTGGCGCTGGCCCGGGCGCAGCGGGCGCAGACTGCCCGGATCCTCATCGAGACCACCGGGCTCGGCCTGGCCGAGGTGGCGTTCGCCGCCGGGTTCGGCAGCGTCCGGCAGTTCAACGACACGGTCCGCGAGGTGTACGGGGCCACCCCCTCCGAGCTGCGGGTCAGCCGGGGCGGGCGGCGGGCGGTCGGCGGGGCGGGCACGATCACGCTGCGGCTGGCGTACCGTCCGCCGTTGCACGCGGGGGCGCTGCTGGACTTCCTGGCGCTGCGCGCACTGCCCGGCGTCGAGGAGGTCCGCGACGGCGCGTACCACCGCGGGCTGCGCTTGCCGCACGGGCCCGGCACGGTGTCGCTGACCCCGGCCGACGGGCACGTGGCCGCCACCCTGCGGCTGGCCGACATGCGCGACCTGGCCCCGGCGGTGGCCCGCTGCCGCCGCCTGCTCGACCTGGACGCCGACCCGGTCGCGGTCGACACCACCCTGGCGGCGGACCCCGTCCTGGCCCCCGCCGTGGCCGCCGAACCCGGCGTCCGCCTCCCGCACGCCGTCGACGGCTTCGAGATGGCCGTCCGCGCCATCACCACCCAGCAGATCTCCCTCCAGTCGGCGAGAACCACCCTGACCCACCTCCTCACGGCCACCGCCCACCCCGTCGATCATGAGGTTGACGGCGAAGTCGATCTCCAGAACAGCGGCCAACCTCATGATCGACCGCTGGGGTTGCGGCCGTTTCCCAGTGCGGAGGAGGTGCTCTCGGTGGGCGACACGGGGTTCCGGATGCCGGGGGCGCGGCGGGAGACGATCCGGGCGGTGGCGCGGGCCGTCGTCGCCGGGGAGCTGGACCTGGCGCCGGGTGGGGACCGGGAGGAGGCGGTGCGGCGGCTGGCCGCGCTGCCCGGGATCGGGCCGTGGACCGCGGGCTACGTGGCCATGCGCGCGCTCGGCGACCCCGACGTCCTCCTCCCCACCGACCTGGGCGTACGCCGGGGCGCCGCCGCGCTCGGCCGGCCCGACGACCCGAAGACCCTGAACGCGTACGCGGACCGCTGGCGCCCCTGGCGGTCCTACGCGGTGATCCGACTCTGGAGAGCGGCATGACCACACTGGACAGTACCGTCATCGACACCCCCGCCGGCCCGCTGAGCGTGCTCGCCGGCCCCGACGGGGCGGTACGCGCGGCCGGCTTCACACCCGACCCGGCGACCCTCGTGCCCCTGGTTTACCCCGGGCTGCGCGGCGCGCTGCGCGAACGGGCCGACCTCGGCCCGGTGACCGCCGCCGTCCACGCCTACCTGGCCGGGGACCTGACCGCGATCGACAGGGTCCCGGTCGAGCAGCAGACCGGCGGCGCCTTCCTGGCCCACGCCTGGCAGGTGCTGCGCGACGTCAAGCCGGGCGACCCGGTGACGTACACCGGTTTCGCCGCGCTGGCCGGGCGGCCGGCCGCGGTCCGCGCCGCCGCGGCGGCCTGCGCCCGCAACGCCGCCGCGCTCTTCGTGCCCTGCCACCGGGTGCTGCGCACCGACGGCACGCTCGGCGGCTACCGCTGGGGCCTGGACGTGAAGAAGTGGCTTCTCGGGCATGAGGGACGGGTGACGGCTAGCTGACACCCGGGATGTCGCCCCCTGCCGCTACCGTCGGGTAGTGCCTGCGCTGAGCGACGGCAACCCCGCGGTGTGTCACGACGCCCGTCCCCACCCGCTGCGCAACCTCTGGCGACTGCGCCCCTACCTGCGCCCCTACGCGGCAGAGTTCGCCTGGCTGCTGCTCGCCGCCCTGGCCGCCACGGCGGCGAGCCTGGCCGTGCCCCTGGTGGTGCAGCGGGTGGTGGACGGGCCGGTGGCCCGGCACGACGTGGCCGGGCTGCTCCGGCTCGGCGCCCTCGCCCTGCTGCTCGGCCTGGCCGAGGCGGTGCTGATCTTCATCCGGCGGTGGACCCAGTCCTCCTCCTCGGTCGGCATGGAGGCGGCCATCCGGGCCGACATCTACGCCCACCTGCAACGCCTGCCGGCCGGCTTCCACGACCGGTGGCAGTCCGGCCAGCTGCTCTCCCGGATCACCAGCGACCTCTCGGTGATCCGCCGGTTCCTCTCCTTCGGCCTGCTCTTCCTGGTGCTCAACCTGATCACCTACGCCGCCGTGGTGGTGCTGCTGATCCGACTGCACCCCGGGCTCGGCCTGCTGGTGGCGGCCAGCGCCGTCCCGCTGTTCCTGATCAGCCGCCGGTTCGCCCGGCACTACCACGCGGCGTCCCGCCGGATGCAGGACCAGCAGGGCGACGTGGCCACCCTGGTCGAGGAGACCGCGCAGGGGCTGCGCACCATGCGGGCGTACGGGCGGGGGCCGGAACTGGCCGCCCGGTTCGCCACCGGCGCCCGCCGGCTGCACGACACCGGCATCCGCAAGGCCCGGCTGCTGGCCCGCACCTCCGCCCTGTTCGACCTGGTGCCCAACCTGACCCTCGGCGTGGTGCTGGTGGCCGGTGCCGCCGCCGTGGCCCGGGGCGGGCTCACCATCGGCGAACTCGTCGCCTTCGTGAGCCTCCAGCTCATGCTGATCTGGCCGGTGCAGTCGCTCGGCTGGATCATCGCGAACGGGCAGGAGGCGGCGACCGCCGCCGACCGGATCCAGGAGGTGCGGGACAGCCGGCCGACCATCGTGGACGCCCCGCACGCCCGCGCGCTCGACCGGACGGAGGTGCGCGGTCGGCTCCGTTTCGAGCGGGTGAGCTTCCGCTACCCCGGCAGCCCCGCGCCGGTGCTGCGCGAGGTGGAGCTGACCGTCGAGCCGGGCGAGACGCTGGCCCTGGTCGGGGCGACCGGCTGCGGCAAGAGCACGCTGCTCTCACTGGTCCCCCGGCTGCACGAGGTGACCGGCGGCCGGGTCACCCTGGATGGGCACGACCTGCGCGACCTGCGGCTCGGCTCGCTGCGCCGGCTGGTCGGGGTGGCCTTCGAGGAGCCGACCCTGTTCTCCATGTCGGTCTGGGAGAACCTGACGCTGGGCCGGCCGGAGGCCGGCGAGGAGGAGGTCCGGGCCGCGCTCGCGCTGGCCCAGGCGGAGTTCGCATACGACCTGCCGTGGGGGCTGGCCACCCGGGTCGGCGAGCAGGGGCTCTCCCTCTCCGGGGGGCAGCGGCAGCGGCTGGCGCTGGCCCGGGCGGTGCTCGGCCGGCCCGCGCTGCTCGTCCTCGACGACCCGCTCTCCGCGCTCGACGTGCACACCGAGGCGCTGGTCGAGGCGGCCCTGCGCCGGGTGCTGCGGGACACCACCGCGCTGCTGGTGGTGCACCGGCCGTCCACGGTGGCGCTCGCCGACCGGGTGGCGCTGCTCGACGGCGGGCGGATCGTCGCCGTCGGCACCCACTCCGAGCTGCTGGCCGGGGTGCCGGCCTACCGGGCGGTGCTCGCCGAGCCGGAGCGGCGGGCGGACGGCGTCGGCCTGGTGCGGTCGTGACGGGGGCCGCCGGGCGACCCCGGATACCCCGGCAGCGCGGTGTCCCCAACCTCTCCGGGCAGCGCGGTGATCCCGACCTCTCCCGGCCGCGCGGCGACGCCGACCTCGATCTGTCCCGGTGGCGCGGGCGGGCCACCGACCCCGACGCCGACCGCAGCCGGGCCGAGGACTCGTCGCCGGAGGCGGTGGCCCGCCTCCGGGCCCGCAGCCGGATGCTGCTCCGCGACCTGCTCCGCCCGCACCGGGCCCGGCTCGGGCTGGCGGTGTCCCTGCTGCTGGCCCAGAACGCCGCCGCCATGGCTGGCCCGTACCTGGTGATGCTCGGCATCGACCGGGGCATCGACCCGCTGCGCGGCGGCGACCCCGGCCCGCTGGTCGCCGTCGCGGCCGCGTTCGTCGTCGCCACCGGCACCGAGTACGCGGCGAGGCGCGCCTTCCTCACCCTCGCCGCCCGGATCGGTCAGGCCGTCCTGCTCGACCTCCGCAACCGGGTGTACGGCCACTTCCTCCGCCTCGACGTCGGCTTCCACGAGCGCTACACCTCCGGCCGGATGGTGTCCCGGCTGACCAGCGACCTGGACTCGATCGCCGAGCTGGTCGACGGCGGAATCGACAAGCTGGTGATGGCCGCGCTGTCGGTGCTGTCGGTCGCGGGCATCCTGCTCTGGCTGGACCTGCCGCTGGCCGCGGTCACCCTGCTCGCCTTCCCGTTCCTGTTCCTGCTGACCCGCTGGTTCGCCCGCGCCTCGGCCGGGGCCTACCGGCGGACCCGGGAGGCGGTGGCGCTGGTCATCGTGCACTTCGTCGAGTCGCTGCGCGGCATCCGGGCGGTGCAGGCCTACCGGCGGGAGCGCCGCAACGAGCGCATCTTCGCGGCGGTGAACGACGACTACCGGCAGGCCAGCCTGCGGGCGTTCCGGCTCATCGCGGTCTACTCGCCGGGCATCCGGCTGATCGGCAACCTGACCGCCGCGGTGGTGCTCGGCTACGGCGGCTGGCGGGTGCTGGGCGGGCGGACCGAGGTCGGCGTGCTCGCCGCGTTCCTGCTCTACCTCCGCCGGTTCTTCGAGCCGATGGAGGAGCTGAGCCAGTTCTACAACGCGTTGCAGTCGGCCATCGCCGCGTTGGAGAAGCTGGCCGGGGTGCTCGACGAGCGGCCCGCGGTGGCCGAGCCGGCCCGGCCGGTGCCGCTGCCCGCCGGACCGGGGCGCGGGGCGGTGGTGTTCCGCTCGGTCCACTTCGGCTACCGGCCCGAGGCACCGACCCTGTCCGGGCTGGAGCTGGCCGTGCCGGCCGGTCAGACCGTCGCGCTCATCGGGCCGACCGGCGCCGGCAAGTCCACCATCGCCAAGCTGCTGGCCCGGTTCCACGACCCGGCCTCCGGCACCGTCAGCCTCGACGGGGTCGACCTGCGGCACCTGGCCGACGCCGAGCTGCGCCGGGCGGTGGTGCTGGTCACCCAGGAGAACCACCTGTTCAGCGGCTCGGTCGCGGAGAACATCCGGTTCGGCCGCCCGGACGCCGACGACGCCACCGTGGAGGCCGCCGCCCGGGCCATCGGCGCGCACGACTTCATCGCCGCGCTCCCCGACGGGTACGCCACGGACGTGCACCGGCGCGGCGGCCGGCTCTCCGCCGGGCAGCGGCAGCTCGTCGCGTTCGCCCGGGCATTCCTGGCCGACCCCCGGGTGCTGATCCTCGACGAGGCCACCTCGTCGCTGGACGTGCCGACCGAGCGCCTGGTGCAGCGGGCACTGCGCAGCGTCCTGCGGGACCGCACCGCGCTGGTGATCGCGCACCGCCTCTCCACCGTGGAGATCGCCGACCGGGTGCTGGTCCTCGACGGCGGCCGGATCGTGGAGGACGGGTCCCCGACCGAGCTGGCCGCCGCCGGCGGCCGCTACGCCGCCCTGCGCCGCCAGTGGCGCGACTCGCTGATCTGAGCAACGACCGGGCAGCGCGACCCGGAGCGTCAGTCGGCGCGCGGCCCTTCCCTCTCCGGCGGTCCGGCGGCGTCCGAACCCGGCGCGGACTGTGGGTCGAGCGGAGTCGGGGTGCCGGGTGCCGACGTCGAGGCGTGAGCGGCGGCCAGGGCGGCCTCGGCGCGCAGGTCGCGGCGGATCCGGTCGACCGCCCGGCCGAAGCCGAAGAGCAGCACCAGGACGAGCGCGGCCACCCCGGCGAGCACCGGGACGGTCAGTGCCGCCTCGCCCCGGTCGGTGCGCCAGCCGCGCAGCAGCGTCGGGGCCAACGCCAGGGCGGACAGCACCAGCGCAACCGTCCCGAGCGCCAGCACGCCAACAACCCGCCCGGGTTCCTCGCCGCCGCCGGCCACCAGACCGCCGTCCGGGGATGACCATCGCCGGCAGCCGCTCGGTCAGGTGGCGCAGCATCTCGAACGAGGCCGAGCCCGACCCGATGATCACCGCG
>NZ_JBEXLR010000078.1:0-30958 GCF_040610095.1 Micromonospora sp. NPDC004540 | reverse complement strand
CAGTTCCCCACCGTGTGGACCCACCCCCCCCGCCCCACGGGCCGCCCGCGGGCGGCCCGTCGGCGTTTCCGCGCTGCCCGGGTGTCAGCGCCTCAGCGGCGTCCGCGACGCAGGCGCACCGCGAACGCGATCGACGCGAGCAGCGGCCACAGCACCCAGGCGTAGAGCCCGACCAGCCAGGTGGTCTGGAAGACCGGCGACGGCACGATCAGCCCGAGCACGCTGCTCAGGCCGACGGCGGCGAGGACGATGCCGAGCCAGCACAGCCAGCGCGCCACGATCCCGCCGCGCAGGGCGGCCAGGGAGAACGCCCCCATCAGCAGCGACTGGGTCACCACGGCGATCTCACCGAGCATCTGGCCGACGTGCGTGGTGGCGTACCAGGTCTGCACCGTGGCGTCGTCGAGCGCCGCCAGGTCGGGCAGCACCCAGAGCAGGGTGAAACCGGTGACGACCGTGTTGATCGCGGCCAGCAGTCCGCCGCCGAGCAGCGTGAGCCCGCCGAGCACGGAGTTCGGGGCGGCCTGCCGGACCAGGCCCGCCAGCGCCGCGGTGAGCACCAGCAGCGCGACGATGGCGAGGACCCCGGCGAACGCGTTGAGCTGAAGGGTGCCTGCGGCGTCCGCGGCCCAGGCCCGGATGCCGGCGGCGTCGGTCCGGCCCACCTCCGGCGACTCCGGGGTCCAGGTGCCGAACATCGACGCGAAGAGGGCGAGCGCGGCGCCGGCGGCGACACCGAGCCCGCGGGCGGGAGCCTGCGGCGTGACCGGCGTGACGTCGGCTCCGGTGGTGACGGTGGACATGCGATCTCCAACGTGGTGAGAGGGTTCTGCCTGCCTCTGGACTCTCCGCCGGCCCGCGCCCCGGGCGCGATGGACGCCCGTCCTCGCCGGGCCCGGCCGAGTGCCCGGAGGAAACGGGACGAACGTCCCGCGACAGTGGGACGCCGGCGACGTTAGGGTCGTCCGCACCGCCAGCAAGGAGGGTCTCGTGCCACGTCGCGGCACCGCCCGGGTCGTCGCCGTCGGCGGCCTCGGGTTGTCCATCGCCTGCTACGGCCTGACCGCCGTAGGGGCGAATCTCCTCTCCGGCGTGACCCCGCCGACCGCCGCCGACCTCGTCTGGTTCACCGGGTTCCTGGCCTTCCCGCTGGTGGGCGCGGTGATCGCGATGCACCGCCCGGCCAACCGCGTCGGCTGGCTCTTCCTCGCCGTCGGCGTGCTCCAGTTCGGCGCCGCGATCCTCGACGGGCTCGCCCAGCACAGCCTGGCCACCTGCCCGGGCTGCGCGACGGGTCCGGTGCTCGTCCTCGCCCAGAACGCGCTGTTCGCGGTCGCATGGGTCTGCGCCACCACCTACCCGCTGCTGCTGTTCCCGGACGGCCGTCCGCCGTCGCCGCGGTGGAGTTGGATCCGCACCGCCACGACCATCGCCCTGGTGGTCCTCGTCGTCTCGGTCGTGGTCACCCCGGGCCGGGTGATCGAGGACGACGCGGCGGCCAACCCGTTCGGCGTGCCGGCCCTGGCGGGCCTCGCCCCGCTGATCACGAACGTCACCCTGTTCGCCCTGCTCGCCCTGACCCTGGCCGCGATGGCGTCGTTCATCGTCCGGTGGCGCCGGGCCGGCGGCGTGGACCGACGCCGGCTGGCCTGGCTGGCGCTGGCCGCCGTGATCTTCATCGGCACGACGGTGATCGGCCTGCTGGTCGACCGGTGGACCGCGCCGTGGGTGGGCGCCCTGCTGGAGAGCGTCGGCATCGCGGCCCTGCCGGTGGCGACCGGGATGGCCGTCCTCCGCGCCAACCTGTTCGACATCGCCGGGGTGCTCGACCGCACGCTCACCTACACCGCCCTGTCCGCGATCGTGGTCGTCACCTACCTCGGCTGCCTCGCGGCGACCTCGACCCTGCTCGATCCGGCGGGGAGCCGGGGTTCCTCGCTGGTGGCGACCGCCGTGGTCGCGGTCTCCCTGAATCCGGTCAAGGACCGCCTGATGGGCGGGATCGACCGGCTGCTCTTCGGCGACCGGGACCGTCCCTACGAGGTGGTCACCGGGCTGGCCGAGCGGCTGTCCCGGACCGAGGCGCTGGACGAGCTGCTGCACACCGTCACGGAGACCCTCACCACCATGCTGCGCGTGCCGTACGCCCGGGTGGTGCCGGGTGAGCCGGCTGACCCCCCGGCCGACGCGCACGCGTTCCCGCTGGTCAGCAACGGCCGCCAGGAGGGCATCCTGCTGGTCGGACGGCGCAGTGGCGGGACGCCGTTCGAGCCGCGCGAGCTGGACCTGCTGGCCGACCTCGCCGGGCAGATCGCGGTCGCCGTGCGGGCGGCCCGGCTGGAGGAGGACCTGCGCGAGTCGCGGGAGCGCATCGTCCGGGCGCGCGAGGAGGAACGGCGACGGCTGCGCCGGGACCTGCACGACGGGCTCGGACCGCTGCTCGCGGCGGCCAGTCTCCAGGTGGACGTGCTCGCCGAGCGGGTCGCCGCGGATCCGGCCGCCCAGCCGCTGGCCGCGAAGATCAAGTCGGTGATCGGCCAGTCCGTCTCGGACGTGCGGGAGATCGTGCACGGACTGCGCCCGCCGTCCCTGGACGATCTCGGGCTGCCGGGCGTCGTCCGCGAACACGCCGCCGCGTTGCGGGCCACCGGGCTGGACGTCGAGGTGGACTGCGGCGACGACCTGCGGGTCACCAGCGCGGCCGTGGAGGTCGCCGCCTACCGCATCGTCACCGAGGCGATGACGAACGTGGCCCGCCACGCCCGCGCCACCACGTGCCGGGTCCGGATGGGCCTGCGGGACGGCTGGCTGCGGCTGGAGATCACCGACGACGGGTGCGGGCTGGTCGTCCCACACCGGGACGGCGTCGGCCTGTCGTCGATGCGGGAGCGGGCCGACGAGCTGGGCGGCACGTTCACCATCGAGCCGCGGCCCGGCGGGGGTACGAGCGTCCGGGCCGAACTGCCGGTGCCCGTCGTGGCGGGGAGGAGCTGACATGCCGGACCCGGTGCGGGTGCTCCTGGTGGACGACCACCCGATCTTCCTGGACGGGCTGTGCACGGCGCTGGACGGGCTGCCGGGGATCGAGATCGTCGGCACCGCGGCCGACGGCGAGACGGCCGTGGTCGCGGTCGGGGACCTGCGCCCCGACGTCGTGCTGATGGACCTCGCCATGCCGGGCATCGGCGGCGTCGAGGCCACCCGGCGGATCACCGCCCGGGGCGACGCGGCGGTGCTCGTGCTGACCATGCACGCCGACGACGAGTCGGTCTACGCCGCCATCCGTGCCGGCGCCGCCGGCTACCTGCTCAAGGGCGCCGCCCGGGCCGACGTGACGCGGGCGGTCTCCGCCGTGGCGGCCGGCGAGGCCGTCTTCGGCACCGAGATCGCTCAGCGCGTCCTGCGGTTCTTCGCCGAGGGGCCCCGGTCGCCGTCGACCCGGCCGTTCCCCGAGCTCACGCCGCGGGAGATGGAGATCCTCGACCTGGTGGCGCAGGGGCTCGGCAACCAGGCGATCGCGCGGAAGCTGTCGGTCGCCCCGAAGACCGTCCGCAACAGCGTCTCCACCATCCTCGGCAAGCTGCACGCCGCCGACCGCAGCGAGGCCGTGGCCCGCGCCCGGGCCGCCGGCCTGGGACAACTGCCGGGCCGGCCGGCGGCCGCGACCTGACCGCTATCCGGAACCGGCCGGACCCGGGGCGCATGGTCACCCGGGGCGGCTGGAAGAATCGCCTTCCGTGAAGACGTTCGAGGAGTTGTTCGCCGAGCTGCAGGCCAAGGCCGCCGCCGGCACCCCGGGCTCGGGCACGGTCGCCGCGCTCGAGCGGGGGGTGCACTTCATCGGCAAGAAGGTCGTCGAGGAGGCGGCCGAGTCGTGGATGGCGGCCGAGCACGAGGGCCCGGAGCGGGCCGCGGAGGAGATCTCCCAGCTGCTCTACCAGGCCCAGGTGCTGATGCTGGCCACCGGTCTCGAACTGAAGGACGTCTACCGACATCTGTGAGTGCCCGTCCGCTGATCACCTGATCGATCGAAGGAGCACTCCCATGCTGCGTGTCGCCGTACCCAACAAGGGCGCCCTGGCCGAGTCGGCCGCCGGGATGCTGCGCGAGGCGGGCTACCGCCAGCGCACCGACCCGAAGGACCTGGTCTGCCGGGACGAGCCCAACGACATCGAGTTCTTCTACCTGCGCCCCAAGGACATCGCCACCTACGTCGGCTCGGGCGACCTGGACGTCGGCATCACCGGGCGGGACCTGCTGGTCGACTCCGGCGCGTCGGCCGAGGAGGTCGTCGACCTCAACTTCGGGCGGGCCACCTTCCGGTTCGCCGCCCGCCCCGACGACGTGGACTCGGTCCAGCAGCTCGGCGGGCACCGGATCGCCACCGCGTACCCGGGGCTGGTCGAGCGGCACCTGGCCGACCTGGGCGTCAAGGCCGAGGTGATCCGGCTTGACGGCGCGGTGGAGAACGCCATCCGGCTCGGCGTGGCCGACGTGGTCGCCGACGTGGTGGAGACCGGTGCCACCCTGCGCCAGGCCGGCCTGGTGGTCTTCGGTGAGCCGCTGCTGCGCTCCTCGGCGGTGCTGGTCCGCCGGGCCGGCGCGCCCGGCGGCGCCCAGCAGGAGCAGTTGCTGCGCCGGCTGCACGGGGTGCTGGTCGCCCGCCGCTACGTGATGCTGGCCTACGACGTGCCGGCCGGCCTGCTGGACCGGGCCAGCTCGCTCACCCCGGGCATCGAGTCGCCGACGGTCTCCCCGCTGCACCGGGAGGGCTGGGTGGCCGTGCAGGCCATGGTGCTCCTCGATGACGTGCACCGGATCATGGACGAGCTCTACGAGCTGGGCGCCCGGGCCATCCTGGTCACCAACATCCACGCCTGCCGGCTGTGAGGCCGCTGCCGGTCCCGGCCGCCCTGGCCGTGGTCGTCCTGGGCGGGGTGGCCTCGGCCGCGCAGGGCGTGGTCAACGCCGAGTTGGGGGAGCGGGCCGGCGACCCGCTCCTCGGCGCGGTGGTCAACAACCTCGGCGGCTCCCTGATCGTGCTGCTCGGGCTGGTCGCCGTGCCGTCGATGCGGGTCGGGCTGGCCGGGCTGCGCCACTCCGGCCTGCCCTGGTGGGCGTTCCTGGGTGGCCTGGGCGGGGCGGCGATCGTGGTGATCGGCCCGTTCGTCGTGCCGGCGCTCGGGGTGGCGATCTTCACGATCGCCCAGGTGGCCGGGGGCAGCCTGGGCGGGCTGGCGGTCGACCGGGCCGGGCTGGCCGCGACGGGCCGGCTGCCGCTGACCGGGCCCCGGGTCGTCGGGGCACTGCTCGGAATCGGCGCGGTGACCCTGGCCCAGCTCGGCCGGCCGGTCGGCGACCTGGCGGTCGGGCTGGTGCTGCTCTCGGTCGTCGGCGGCCTGGCCGTGGCGCTGCAGTCCGCGCTCAACGGGCGGGTCGCCGCGTCTGTCGGCCCGGCCGCCGGGCTGGCGGTGAACTTCGCGGTCAGCACCTCGGCGATCGGCGTGGTGGCGGCGCTGGCCGGCGCCCTGGCCGACCACCCGAGCTGGCCCTCGCAGTGGTGGCTCTACGTGGGCGGCCTGTTCGGCGTCGGCATCGTGCTGGCCCTGCTGGTCGGCGTCCGCGCCGCCGGGGTGCTGCGCACGGGCCTGGCACTGGTGGCCGGGCAGCTCGGCGGGGCCCTGCTGCTGGACGTGGCGCTGCCCGGTGGCGCCGGGGTCCGGCTGCCGGTGCTGGCCGGGGCCGTGCTGACCGGGGTCGCGGTGCTGGTGGCCGGCCTGGGCCGGCGCGCCCGGCGCGTGGCGGCCGAACGCGAGCCCGAGCCGGATGGCAGACTGGTCCCGTGAGCGATTCAGTGGTGACCGTGCGGCCGCGGCGGGTCCGGGTGGTCTGCTGGGTGTCGGCCGTCACGCTGCTGGTGGTGTTCAGCCTGGTGGCCACCTCCCTGACCGGGGCGACCGGCGACGGCTACGGCTCGTTCCAGCGGGGCGACCAGCTCGCCATGGTCGGGCTGGGCGTCTTCGGGGCCCTGGGCTTCCTGCTCTTCACCCGCCCCCGGGTGGTGGCCGACGCCCGCGGCGTCCGGGTTCGTAACGTGATCGGCTCGTACGAGCTGCCCTGGGAGGTGATCCGCGGGGTCCGGTTCGACCGGGGCGCCCCGTGGGCCAGCCTGGAGCTGCACGACGACGACCTGCTGCCGATGGTCGCCCTCCAGGCCGCCGACAAGGAGCACGCCGTCGAGGCGGTCCGCGCGCTGCGCCGCCTGCACCAGGCCCACCTGGCCGCGCTGGCCGAGCGGGCCGCCCCGCGCTGACCGCGCCGTCCCCGGCCGGCCCGGTTTGGGGAGGGCTGGGGCGAGGGTGTAGTGTTGCGGGGTCGACCAGACTGCCCTGTGGGCGGTCCTGAAGCGGAGCGCCTGCTCCCACCCGAGTCGCCCCCGTAGGTGGCCGGGTCCCGGTCTCCCGGTTCCGGGCACGTCCCGGTCCCGGATGCGCGATCCTGTGATCGTGCCGACCGGTCGAGTGGGCCCTGGCATACGCCGGGGCCTTCTGCTTTCCGGGTCGGCTCCCGTCCGGGAGCCCGCGGAGTCGGCACCACGGAAGACTCGACTCGAGGAGGCCCCATCAGCGTCGAACCACGCGTGAACGAGCAGATCCGGGCACGTGAGGTCCGACTGGTCGGCCCTGAGGGTGAGCAGGTGGGCATCGTCCCGCTGGAGCGCGCCCTGCAGCTGGCCGCGGACGTCGACCTGGACCTGGTCGAGGTTGCGCCGATGGCGCGCCCGCCGGTGTGCAAGCTCATGGACTTCGGCAAGTTCAAGTACGAGAGCGCACTCAAGGCGCGCGAAGCGCGGCGTAACCAGCAGCAGACCGTCATCAAGGAGATGAAGCTCCGGCCGAAGATCGACCCGCACGACTACGAGACCAAGAAGGGTCACGTGGTGCGGTTCCTCAAGGCGGGCGACAAGGTCAAGGTGACGATCATGTTCCGCGGTCGCGAGCAGAGCCGCCCGGAGCTGGGTTACCGGCTCCTGCGCCGGCTCGAGTCCGAGATCACGGACCTGGGATACGTCGAGGCCGCGCCGAAGCAGGACGGCCGAAACATGATCATGGTTCTCGCTCCGCACCGGGCCGTGAAGGCCTCCGCGGTCGCCGCCACGGCGTCCCGCGGCGGGCCCCGCGACCGGGCCGCGGAGGAGTCGGCCGCCCCGGCAGGTGGCGAGACCCCGGCGGCCGGCGAGACCGCAGCAGCCGGCGAGACCGGCACGACCGCTGAGACCAGCGGCCAGTAACAGGGGAGAGACGTTCCACATGCCGAAGATGAAGAGCCACACGGGTACGGGCAAGCGGGTCAAGGTGACCGGCAAGGGCAAGATCGTTGCCCAGCAGGCCGGCCTCCGGCACAAGCTGGAGAAGAAGCCCTCCACCCACACCCGCCGGCTGACCGGCACCGTCGAGCTGGCCAAGGCCGACGTCAAGCGAATCAAGAAGCTGCTCGGCCGCTGACGCGCGCCACCTGAACCGAAGAAGGAGTTGAGATGGCACGCGTCAAGCGGGCTGTGAACGCCCAGAAGAAGCGTCGTACCCTGCTGGAGACCGCGAGCGGCTACCGCGGTCAGCGCTCCCGGCTCTACCGCAAGGCCAAGGAGCAGGTGCTGCACTCGATGCAGTACTCCTACCGGGACCGTCGCGACCGCAAGGGCGACTTCCGGCAGCTCTGGATCCAGCGGATCAACGCCGGCGCCCGGGCCAACGGCCTGACCTACAACCGGCTGATCCAGGGCCTGCGCCTGGCCGGCATCGAGGTCGACCGCAAGATCCTGGCCGACCTGGCCGTCAACGACGCCGCGGCGTTCGCCGCGATCGTCGAGCTGGCCCGCGCCGCCGTGGCGGCCGAGGGCACCGGTGGCGCCGCGGCCCAGGCCGCCTGATCCACCCGTACCAGCAGATCGAGGCGTCTCCCATGCCGTCACCACCGCACGGGAGGCGCCTCGACGCTGTTCCCGGCCCGTTCACCCCGCGTACCCCGCGGGTGGTCGCCGCCCGTCGGCTCCAGCGCCGGCGGGACCGGGATTCCACCGGCCGGTTCCTGGCCGAGGGGCCGCAGGCCGTCCGTGAGGCGCTCGCCCGCGCCGGCACCGTGGTCGAGCTGTTCGGCACCCCGGCCGCCCTGGACCGGCACGCCGACCTCGCCGCGCTCGCGGCCCGGGCCGACGTGCCGGTCTCCGAGGTCACCGACGAGGCCCTCGCCGCGCTCGCCGAGACCGTGGCCCCGCAGGGCCTGGTCGCCGTCTGCCGGCACCTCGACGTACCCCTCGAAGCGGCCCTGGCGCGCGGACCGCGCCTGGTCGCGGTGCTCGCCGAGATCCGCGACCCCGGCAACGCCGGCACCGTGCTGCGCACCGCCGACGCGGCCGGCGCGGGCGCGGTGATCTTCGCGGGCGACGCCGTCGACCCCTACAACGGCAAGTGCGTGCGGGCCTCCGCCGGCAGCCTGTTCCACGTCGACGTGGTCCGCGCCACCGAGCCGGTCGCCGTGGTCGCCGCGCTGCGGTCCGCCGGGCTCACCGTCCTCGCCACCACGGGGTACGGCGACAGCGACCTCGACGACCTCGCCGACGCCGGCCGGCTCGCCGCCCCGACCGCCTGGCTCTTCGGCTCCGAGGCGCACGGGTTGCCCGAGGAGCTGACCGGCGCGGCCGACGCCCGGGTCCGGGTGCCGCTGCACGGGCGCGCCGAGAGCCTGAACCTGGCTGCGGCCGCGGCCGTCTGCCTGTACGCTTCAGCGAGAGCACTGCGCCGACCCGCGGGTCCGCGCGGCCACACAGCAGGGGAGTCAGCCGGATGATGAACGCGCCTCGGCGTTCGTTTAGCCAGCCCGCCGGTGTCGGCGGGCGGCGGGCCTGACCCTTCCTCCTGCTCGACTCCCACCGGCGGGCTGCGGCGAAGCCGCGCGTCCGTAGACTCGCCTAGCCGCCCGTGAGGGCCGGCGCCGCCGTGAGGGAGTGCCCGTACGCCATGAGCTACCGCAACGATCCGTACGACCCGAAGCAGGTCGCCCTGCTCGACCCGGACGCCCTGGCCGCGGCCGTGGCCGACGCCGAGAAGGCGTTCGCCGCCGCCGCCGACCCGGACGCGCTGACCGCGCTGCGCCCCGCGCACCTCGGGGACCGGTCCCCGGTGTCGCTGGCCCGCCGGGAGATCGGCGCGCTGCCGCCGGCCGCCAAGTCCGACGCCGGCAAGCGGGTCAACGAGGCCCGCCGCGCCATCGAGACCGCCTACGCCGCCCGGCAGGAGATCCTGGAGCGCGAGCAGGCCGAGCGGGTGCTGGTCGAGGAGCGGGTCGACGTGACCCTGCCCTACGACCGGCGGCCGCGCGGCGCCCGCCACCCGCTGAGCACCCTGATGGAGCAGATCAGCGACCTGTTCGTCGGGATGGGCTACGAGGTGGCCGAGGGCCCCGAGGTCGAGCTGGAGTGGACCAACTTCGACGCGCTGAACATCCCGGCCGACCACCCGGCCCGCGGCCTCATGGACACCTTCCACATCGCCCCGTCGGCCGGCGCGGAGGGTTCGGGCCTGGTGCTGCGCACCCACACCTCGCCGGTGCAGGCGCGCACCATGCTGACCCGCAAGCCGCCGATCTACGTGGTGGTGCCCGGCCGGGTCTACCGCACCGACGAGTTGGACGCCACCCACGCCCCGGTCTTCCACCAGGTCGAGGGCCTGGTCGTCGACAAGGGCATCACCATGGCCCACCTGCGCGGCACGCTGGACCATTTCGCCCGGGCCATGTTCGGCGAGGGCGCGAAGACCCGGTTCCGGCCGCACTACTTCCCGTTCACCGAGCCGTCCGCCGAGTTCGACGTCTGGTTCCCGGAGCACCGGGACGGTCCGCAGTGGGTCGAGTGGGGCGGCTGCGGCATGGTCAACCCGCGGGTGCTGCGCGCCTGCGGCATCGACCCGGAGGTCTACTCCGGATTCGCCTTCGGGATGGGCATCGACCGGACCGTGATGTTCCGGCACGGGGTCAGCGACATGCGGGACATGGCCGAGGGCGACGTGCGGTTCACCCGCGCGTTCGGGGTCTGACGGTGCGGGCACGAGTTACGGAGACGGTGGTTTAACAGTCATGCGAGTTTCTGTCAGTTGGCTGCGGGAGTACGTCGACCTCCCGGCCGACCTGCCCACCGGCGACCTGGAGCAGGCGCTGGTCGACCTCGGCATCGAGGTCGACTCCGTGGTGGACCTGCGGGAGACCGTCACCGGCCCGCTGGTGGTCGGTGAGGTGCTGGAGATCGAGGAGCTGACCGGCTTCAAGAAGCCGATCCGGTTCTGCAAGGTGGACGTCGGCGCCGCCAACGGCACCGGCGAGCCGCAGGAGATCGTCTGCGGGGCGCGCAACTTCGCCCAGGGCGACCGGGTCGTGGTGATCCTCCCGGGCGGCGTGCTGCCCGGCGACTTCCACATCGGCGCGCGCAAGACGTACGGGCGCACCTCGGCCGGCATGATCACCTCCGCGAAGGAGCTGGGCCTGGGCGACGACCACTCGGGCATCATCGTGCTGCCCGAGGACACCCAGGCCAAGCCCGGCGACGACGCCCGCCCGGTGGTCGGCCTCGACGACGTCGTGGTCGAGCTGGAGATCACCCCGGACCGCGGCTACGCGCTCAGCGTCCGGGGCCTGACCCGCGAGCTCTCGCACGCCCTCGGCGTGCCGTTCCGCGACCCGGCCGCGATCCCGGCGCCGGGCGCGACGGCCGAGCCGGCGTACCCGGTCGAGGTGCGCGACACCGTGGGCTGCGACCGGTTCGCCGCCCGGATGGTCCGCGGCGTCGACCCGACCGCGCAGACCCCCGGCTGGCTGTCCCGGCGGCTCACCGTGGCCGGCATCCGCAGCATCTCGCTGCCGGTCGACATCACCAACTACCTGATGCTCGAACTCGGCCAGCCGATGCACGCCTTCGACGCCGACCGGATCAGCGGCCCGCTGGTGGTCCGCCGGGCCGAGGCGGGGGAGAAGCTGACCACCCTGGACGGGGTCACCCGCACGCTGGTCGCCGAGGACATGGTGATCTGCGACGACACCGGCCCGATCTCGCTCGCCGCGGTGATGGGCGGCGAGACCAGCGAGGTGGTCGCCTCCACCACGAACGTGCTCTTCGAGGCGGCGCACTGGGACCCGGCCATGGTGGGCCGCACGGCGCGGCGGCACCGGCTGTTCAGCGAGGCCGCCAAGCGGTGGGAGCGGGGCGTCGACCCGGCGCTGCCGCTGGTGGCGCTGGAGAAGGCGGTCCGGCTGCTCACCGAGCACGCCGGCGGCACGGTCGGCGCCGAGATCCTCGACCTCGACCACGTCCGGCCGCGTACCCCGGTGACCCTGCCGGTGGACCTGCCGTCGCGGCGGGTCGGCGTGGCGTACCCGCCGGAGCGGGTGGTGGAGCTGCTGGAGCAGGTCGGCTGCGCGGTGACCCGGGGCGCCGACCGGCTCGGCGAGGACCCGGGCGAGACCGGTGCCGCCGCGGCCGGCGGTGACGTGCTCAGCGTGACCCCGCCGAGCTGGCGGCCCGACCTCACCGACCCGGCCGACCTGGTCGAGGAGGTGGTCCGCCTCGACGGCTACGACCGGGTGCCGTCGGTGCTGCCCACCGCGCCTCCCGGCCGCGGCCTCACCCCGCCGCAGCAGCGCCGCCGGGCGGTCGCCCGGTCGCTCGCCGAGCGCGGGTACGTCGAGGTCCTGGCGCACCCGTTCGTCTCGGCGGAGCTGGCCGACCAGCTCGGCCTGCCGGCCGACGACCCGCGCCGCCCCGCGGTGCGGGTGGCCAACCCGCTGTCCGAGGAGGAGCCGCTGCTGCGCACCACGCTGCTCGGCCCGCTGCTCGGCATCCTCAAGCGCAACGTCGGCCGGGGCCAGCGGGACGTGGCGATCTACGAGATCGGTGCGGTGTTCCACCCGCGTCCGGGGGCCGGCGCGCCGCCGGCCATGGGCGTGGACCGGCGCCCGACCGACGAGGAGTTCGCCCGCGCCGACGCGGTGGTGCCGGACCAGCCGCGGCACGTGGCCGTGGCGCTCACCGGGGAGATGGAGCCGACCGGCTGGTGGGGCGCGGGCCGGGCCGCCGGCTGGGCGGACGCCGTCGAGGCCGGCCGGACCGTGCTCGCCGCCGCCGGCATCCCGGCCCAGCGGATCACCGTCCGGGCCGCCGAGCGCGCCCCCTGGCACCCCGGCCGCTGCGCCGAGCTGCTGGTGGACGACACCGTCGTCGGATACGCCGGTGAGCTGCACCCGAACGTGGTGGCGACGCTGGAGCTGCCGCGCAGGACGAGCGCCATGGAGCTGAACCTGGACGCGCTGCCCGCCGCGCCGGTGGTGGCCGGCCCGGCCGTCTCCACCTTCCCGCCCGCCCTCATCGACGTTGCGCTGGTGGTGGACGAGTCGGTCCCGGCCGCCGAGGTGGAACGGGCCCTCGTCGAGGGCGCCGGCCCACTGCTGGAGGACGTCCGGCTCTTCGACGTCTACGCGTCCGAGCAGCTCGGCGCGGGCCGCCGGTCGCTGGCGTACAAGCTGACGTTCCGGGCCCCGGACCGGACCCTCGCGGGCGAGGAGGCGGTGGCCGCCCGGGACGCGGCGGTGGCCGAGGCCGCCCGCCGCTTCGGCGCCACCCTGCGCGGCGCCTGACCGGCACCTGCTCACGGCCCCGATCCGGCACGTCCGGGTCGGGGCCGCTGGCCGCCGGACTCTCGCCTTTCGTGACCTGGTTGTTGCGCAGCGTGACGGATCGTCCGAAAGGTCAGCGGCGACGGCATCTTTGGCTACCCACGGGTCACTTGCGAGCGGTTAGCCTGCTTGGAATCCGGCCATCGCCGGGATCACACCCCCCGCCACCCCACGGGAGTCCAGCCATGGCCGACGATCCGGCTCCGCCGCCCATCTCCGTCGACGTGTGCATCGTCGGCGGCTGCGGTCGGGTGGGTCTGCCGCTGGGCATCGCGTTCGCCTCCCGCGGCCTGTCCGTCGTGCTGTACGACATCAACGCCGACGCGGTGGCCACGGTGAACGCCGGTACCCTTCCCTTCGCCGAGCCGGGCGCCGCCGAGGCGCTCGCCGAGGCCGTGGCCGCCGGCCGGCTGCGGGCCAGCACCGACCCCGTCAGCGTGGGTGCCTCCGAGCATCTGGTCGTGGTCGTCGGAACCCCGGTCGACGAGCACCTCAACCCGGACCTGGGTGCGGTGCCCCGGGCGCTGGAGCGCTGCGCCGAGCACCTGCGCGACGGGCAGCTGGTGGTGCTGCGCAGCACCGTCTACCCGGGGGTGACGGCGCTGACCGAAAAGCTCCTGGTCGGCAAGGGCATCCGTGCCGACGTGGCGTTCTGCCCGGAGCGGATCGCCGAGGGCCGGGCGATGACGGAGCTGTTCACGCTGCCGCAGATCGTCGCCGCCCGTACGCCGCACGCCCTCGCCCGGGCGGAGAAGCTCTTCCGGCACCTGACCGAGGAGATCGTGCCGCTCGAGCCGGAGGAGGCCGAGCTGGCGAAGTTGTTCACCAACACCTGGCGGTACATCAAGTTCGCCACCGCGAACCAGTTCTGGATGATGGCCAACGACTTCGGGCTCGACTTCGCCCGGATCCGGCACGCGGTCGCACACGACTACCCGCGCGCCGCCGATCTGCCGATGCCCGGTTTCGCCGCCGGTCCCTGCCTGTTCAAGGACACCATGCAGCTGGCCGCGTTCAACCGGAACAACTTCGTGCTCGGCCACTCCGCCATGCTGATCAACGAGGGGCTGCCGCTCTACCTGGTGTCCCGACTGGAGGACCGGTTCGATCTGGCGGACCTGACCGTTGGCATCCTCGGGATGGCCTTCAAGGGCGGCAGCGACGACCCGCGGGAGAGCCTGGCGTACAAGCTGCGCAAGATCCTGGCGTTGAAGACCCGCGAGACGCTCTGCACCGACCCGTACGTCGCCGACGACCGCCTGGTCGACCTGGACGAGGTGCTGCGTCGCGCGGACCTGCTGGTGATCGCCGCTCCGCACGAGCAGTACGCCCGGCTGGAGACCGACCTGCCGGTCATCGACATGTGGGGCCTGACCGGAACCGGGGTGCGGGTGTGACGCCGCGGGTGTCGGTGATCGTGCCGGTCTACAACGAGGGCGAGGCGATCCTTCGCTGCCTGGAGCGAATGCTGCGCGAGATGCTGCTGCCGGCCGAGGTGCTGATCGTGCACGACATGCCGGAGGACACCACCGTCCCGTACGTGGAGCAGATCGCCCGCACCGACCCGAGGGTGCGCGCGGTGCTCAACACCTACGGCCGGGGCCCGGCGAACGCCATCCGGTTCGGCATCGACGCGGCCCTCGCCCCGGTCGTGGTGGTGACGATGGCCGACGGCTGTGACGACCCCCGCCAGATCGACGAGCTGGCCCGGCTGGTGGACCGGGGCGTGGTGGTCGCGGCCGCGTCCCGCTACATGCCGGGCGGCCAGCAGGTGGGCGGGCCACGGCTGAAGCGGATGATGTCCCGGTGGGCGGGGCGCAGCCTCTACACGTTCGCCCGGGTGGGTACCCGGGACGCCACCAACAGCTTCAAGGCGTACGACACCGCCTTCGTCCGCGAGGTGGGCATCGAGTCGCGGACCGGCTTCGAGATCGGGCTCGAGTTGACCGCCAAGGCCAACCGGCTGCGCCTGCCGGTCGCCGAGATACCCACGATCTGGTTGGATCGGCCGCTCGGGGAGTCCCACTTCGACCTGGGCCGGTTCCTCCCCGGCTACCTGCGCTGGTACTTCTTCGCCTACGGTCGACGGCTGAGCCGTGAGAGGCTGGCGGCCCGGGCGGCCGGCTCGCGGCCGACCGAGCCGCCGGCACCCCGCATACCGCAGGACAGCACCGAGTACGAGAAGACCGCATAGGAGCGCACGTGGCGAAAGTCCTGGTAACTGGCTCGGCCGGCTTCATCGGCGGCTACCTGGTGCAGGAGTTGCTGGGCCGGGGCCACGAGGTCGTCGGGATCGACAACTTCTCCAAGTACGGCCCGGTCACCCACAGCTACGACGACCACCCGCGGTTCCGGTTCGTCGAGGGCGACGCGCGGGACGTGGACCTGCTGACCACGCTGCTGGACGGCTGTGACCACCTGGTCGCGGGCGCGGCGATGATCGGCGGCATCTCCTACTTCCACGCGTACGCCTACGACCTGCTCGCCACCAACGAGCGGATCATGGCGGCCACCTGCGACGCGGCCATCCGCGCCCATCGGGACGGCCGGCTGGCGAAGGTCACCTATCTCTCCTCCTCGATGGTCTTCGAGTCCACCGAGCACTGGCCGAGCAGGGAGGGCGACGAGCGGCGCGTCCCACCGCCGCTGTCGTCGTACGGGTTCCAGAAGCTGGCCGTGGAGTACTACGCCCGGGCCGCCTGGGAGCAGTACCGGCTGCCGTACACGATCGTGCGGCCGTTCAACTGCGTCGGCGTGGGGGAGGGGCGCGCGCTCGGCCAGGTCGAGGTGCTCTCCGGCAACGTCAAGCTGGCCATGTCGCACGTGGTGCCCGACCTGGTGCAGAAGATCGTCAAGGGGCAGGACCCGCTGCACATCCTCGGCGAGGGCGGCCAGGTGCGGCACTACACCTACGGCGGGGACCTGGCCCGGGGTATCGCCACCGCGATCGAGCACCCGGCGGCCCACAACGAGGACTTCAACCTCTCCACCGCCGAGTCGACCAGCGTGCTGGAGTTGGCCGAGCTGATCTGGCGCAAGATCAAGGGCCCGGACGTGCCGTTCCGGCACGTTTCCGACGAACCCTTCCAGTACGACGTGCAGAAGCGGGTGCCGGACGTGACGAAGGCCCGCGAGGTGCTCGGCTTCACCGCCACCACGTCGCTGGACGCGATGCTCGACGAGGTCATCCCGTGGGTGACCCGGGCGGTCGAGGAGGGCCGCCTCTGACGTCCGCGTCCCTCCCCGCACGGCCCGTGTCGCTTCCCGCGACGCGGGCCGTCGGTGTTTCGGCGGGGTGTGACCGTCGTCACACCCACAATTCCATGCAATGTTATGCATGAACTTGCACTTCGACCTCCCCGCCGACTAGCCTTCGTTGCATAGTCATGCGGAGGTAAGTATGGGCATCCGAGTCGCGGTCGCCGGGGCCAGCGGGTACGCCGGCGGCGAACTGCTCCGGCTGCTCGCCGGGCACCCCGAGTTCGACCTGGTCGCCGCCACCGCCCACGCCTCGGCCGGCCGGCCCGTCGCCGCCGTACACCCGCAGCTCGCCGGGCTGGACCTGGTCTTCGGGGCGACCGACCCGACCACCCTGGCCGACGCGGACCTGGTCTTCCTGGCCCTGCCGCACGGCCAGTCGGCGGCCCTCGCCGCCGCCCTCCCCACCACCGTCAAGGTGGTCGACCTCGGCGCCGACCACCGGCTGCGCGACGCCGACGCCTGGGCCCGCTACTACGGCGGCGACCACGCCGGCGCCTGGACCTATGGGCTGCCCGAGCTGCCCGGCCAGCGGGCCGCCATCGCCGCGGCCGACCGGGTCGCGAGCACCGGCTGCTACGCGGTCGCCACCACCCTGGCGCTCGCCCCGCTGATCGCCGCGGGCGCGGTCTTCTCCACCGACGTGGTGGTGGTCGCGGCCTCCGGCACCTCCGGCGCGGGCCGGGCCGCCAAGCCCCACCTGCTCGGCAGCGAGGTGATGGGCGACCTGTCGCCCTACAAGGTCGGCGCCCACCAGCACGTGCCGGAGATCAAGCAGGCCACCGGCGCGACCAGCCTCTCCTTCACCCCGGTCCTGGCGCCGATGCCGCGGGGCATCCTGGCCACCGTCACCGCCGTCCCCACCGGCGACGCCGACCCACGCGAGGTGCTGGCGGAGGCGTACGCCGACGAGCCCTTCGTGCACCTGCTGCCCGAGGGTGCGTGGCCGCACACCGCCGCCACCGCCGGCGGCAACTCCTGCCACCTCCAGGCCACCGTCGACGCCGACTCCGGCCGCGTGATCGTGGTCAGCGCCATCGACAACCTGGGCAAGGGCGCGGCCGGGCAGGCCGTGCAGAACGCCAATCTGATGTTCGACCACCCCGAGATCACCGGACTCTCCGGGTTTGGAGTAGCACCATGACCGTCACCAGCCCCCGAGGCTTCCGCGCCACCGGTGTGGCCGCCGGCCTCAAGGCCAGCGGCGCCGGCGACGTCGCCCTCGTCGTCAACGACGGCCCCGACGCCGGGGTCGCCGGAGTCTTCACCACCAACCGGGTCAAGGCCGCCCCGGTGCTCTGGACGCAGCAGGTCGTCCGCGGCGGCGTGGTCCGCGCCGTGGTGCTCAACTCCGGCGGCGCCAACGCCTGCACCGGCCCGGCCGGCTTCCAGGACACCCACGCCACCGCCGAGCACACCGCGGCCGCGCTGACCGCCAGCAGCCCCCGGCTCATGGTGGGCGCCGGCGAGGTGGCGGTCTGCTCCACCGGCCTCATCGGCGAGCGCCTGCCCATGGAGAAGCTTCTCCCGGGCGTCGGCGGCGCGGTGCGCGGCCTGTCCCGCGACGGCGGCCACCCGGCCGCCGAGGCGATCATGACCACCGACACCCGGCCCAAGACCACCGTGGCCCGGGGGAGCGGCTGGACCGTCGGCGGCATGGCCAAGGGCGCCGGGATGCTCGCCCCGGGCATGGCCACCATGCTCTGCGTGCTCACCACCGACGCGGTGGCCGGACCGGAGACGTTGGACGCCGCGCTGCGGGCCGCCACCCGGGTCACCTTCGACCGGGTCGACTCCGACGGCTGCATGTCCACCAACGACACGGTGCTGCTGCTGGCCAGCGGCGCCACCGGCATCGAGCCGACCGAGGCCGAGCTGACCGCCGCGGTCACCGCCGCCTGCCACGACCTGGCCCAGCAGTTGGTCGCCGACGCCGAGGGGGCCACCAAGCAGATCGCCATCGACGTGGTCGGCGCCGCGAGCGAGGACGAGGCGGTCGAGGTCGGCCGTTCGGTGGCCCGGAACAATCTGGTCAAGACGGCGCTGTTCGGCAACGACCCGAACTGGGGGCGGATCCTCGCCGCCGTCGGCACCACCGCCGCCGCGTTCGAGCCGGACGGCGTCGACGTCGCGGTCAACGAGATCTGGGTGTGCCGGGACGGCGCCGCCGCCGAGGACCGGGCCAAGGTGGACCTCACCGGCCGGGACGTCACCATCCGGATCGACCTGCACGCCGGCGATGCGGCGGCGACGATCTGGACCAACGACCTGTCGCACGCGTACGTGCACGAGAACTCGGCCTACTCGTCGTGAGCGCGAGGAACGCAGCGGAGCGGAGTCCCGCAGTCGCGAACGGAAAGCCGGCGCGGTCATGAGCCTCACCGCCGACCTCACGCGGGCCCAGGCCAAGGCCGAGACGCTGATCGAGGCCCTGCCCTGGCTGGCCCGCTTCTCCGGCGCCACCGTCGTGGTCAAGTACGGCGGCAACGCCATGGTCGACCCCGAACTCCAGCGGGCGTTCGCCGCGGACATCGTCTTCCTCCGGTACGCGGGCCTCAAGCCGGTCGTCGTGCACGGCGGCGGTCCGCAGATCTCCGCCATGCTCGGCCGACTCGGCATCGCCAGCGAGTTCAAGGGGGGCCTGCGGGTCACCACCCCCGAGGCCATGGACGTCGTCCGGATGGTCCTCGTGGGCCAGGTCGGCCGCGAGCTGGTCGGGCTGATCAACGCGCACGGCCCGTTCGCCGTCGGCCTCTCCGGCGAGGACGCCGGCCTGTTCACGGCGGTGCGCCGCCCCGCGTACGTGGACGGGCAGCCGGTCGACGTCGGGCAGGTCGGCGACGTGGAGTCGGTGGACGTCTCGGCGGTGGCCGACCTCATCGCGGCCGGCCGGGTCCCGGTCATCTCCACGGTCGCGCCGGACGCCGACGGGGTGCTGCACAACCTCAACGCCGACACGGCTGCCGCCGCGCTCGCCGTCGCCCTGGAGGCGCGCAAGCTGGTCGTCCTCACCGACGTGCCCGGGCTCTACGCCGACTGGCCCGACACGGCCAGCCTAATCAGCGAGATCACCACCGACGACCTGGCGAAGCTGCTGCCGAGGCTGGAATCGGGGATGGTCCCGAAGATGGAGGCCTGCCTGCGGGCGGTGTGCGGGGGAGTGCCCGCCGCGCACGTCGTCGACGGCCGGGTCGCCCACTCGACGCTCCTCGAAGTGTTCACCTCGGAAGGATTCGGCACGATGGTGGTGGCGGAATGAGCACGCTGGTCGAGCGCTGGGGCGCGGCCATGATGGACAACTACGGCACTCCGCCGCTGGCGCTCGTCTCCGGCTCCGGCGCCGTCGTGGTCGACGAGGCCGGCCGGGAGTACGTCGACCTGCTCGGCGGCATCGCGGTCAACGCCCTCGGCCACGCCCACCCGGCCGTGGTGGCCGCCGTGTCCCGGCAGGTCGCCACGCTCGGGCACGTGTCGAACCTGTTCGTCGCCGAGCCGCCGGTGGCCCTGGCCGAGCTGCTGCTGGCCCTGGCCGGCCGCCCCGGCCGGGTGTTCCTCGCCAACTCCGGCGCGGAGGCCAACGAGGCCGCGTTCAAGCTCTCCCGGCTCACCGGGCGCACCCACGTGGTGGCCACCCACGGCGGTTTCCACGGCCGGACCATGGGCGCCCTGGCGCTGACCGGCCAGCCCGCCAAGGCCGACCCGTTCCGCCCGCTGCCCGGCGAGGTCACCCACGTGCCGTACGGTGACGCCGCCGCCCTGGCCGAGGCGGTCACCGACGCCACCGCCATGGTGATCGTCGAGCCGATCCAGGGGGAGAACGGCGTCGTCGTCCCGCCGCCCGGCTACCTGGCCGAGGCCCGCCGGATCACCGCCGCGCACGGCGCCCTGCTGGTGCTCGACGAGGTGCAGACCGGCGTCGGCCGCACCGGCCACTGGTTCGCCCACCAGGCCGAGGGCGTCGAGCCGGACCTCGTGACGCTGGCCAAGGGGCTCGGCGGCGGCCTGCCCATCGGCGCCTGCCTGGCCTTCGGCCGGGCCGCCGAGCTGCTCCGTCCCGGCTCGCACGGCACCACCTTCGGCGGGAACCCGGTCAGCTGCGCCGCCGGCCTCGCCGTGCTCTCCACCATCGCCAACGAGGGGCTGCTCGACCACGTCAAGCGGATCGGGGAGCGACTGCGGCGGGGCGTCGAGGCGCTCGGCCACCCGCTCGTCGTCGACGTACGCGGCGCCGGCCTGCTGCTCGGCATCGTGCTCGCCGAGCCGGTCTCCGGCGCGGTGGCGACCGCGCTGCGCACGGCGGGCTTCCTGGTCAACCCGGTGCAGCCGGGCGTGGTCCGGCTCGCCCCGCCGCTCATCCTCGCCGCCGACCAGGCCGACGCCTTCCTCGCCGCGCTGCCCGCCGCCCTCGACGCCGCCGCGCCCGCTCCCACCGCCGTGGAGGTCCCCGCATGATCCGCCACTTCCTGCGGGACGACGACCTCTCGCCCGCCGAGCAGGCCGCGGTGCTCGACCTGGCCGCCCGGATGAAGGCCGACCGGTTCGCCCACAAGCCCCTCGCCGGGCCGAAGTCGGTGGCGGTGCTCTTCGACAAGCAGAGCCTGCGCACCCGGATCTCCTTCGACGCCGGCATCGCCGAACTGGGCGGCCACCCGCTCGTGGTGGACACCCAGGTCACCCACTTCGGCCGGGGCGAGACCCTGGCCGACGCCGGGCGGGTGCTGTCCCGCTACGTCGCCGCGATCGTGCTGCGCACCTACGGCGACGACCGGATCGCCGAGGTGGCCGCGCACGCCACCGTGCCGGTGGTCAACGCGCTCACCGACACCTACCACCCCTGCCAGCTCCTCGCCGACCTGCTCACCGTCGGGGAGCGGTTCGGAGGCACCGCCGGCCGCACCGTGGCGTACGTCGGGGACGCCGCGAACAACATGGCGCACTCGTACCTGCTGGCCGGGGCGACCGCCGGGATGCACGTGCGGATCGCCGGTCCGGTCGGCTTCCAGCCGGATCCGGAGATCGTGGCCCGGGCCGAGAAGATCGCCGCCGGCACCGGCGGCTCGGTCCGGGTGCTCACCGACCCGGTCGAGGCGGTCCGCGCCGCCGACGTGGTCGCCACCGACACCTGGACCTCGATGGGTCAGGAGTCCGACGGCCAGGACCGGATCACGCCGTTCCTGCCCTACCAGGTCAACGACGCGCTGCTCGGCCACGCCTCGGCCGAGGTGATCGTGCTGCACTGCCTGCCCGCCCACCGGGGCGAGGAGATCACCGACGAGGTGCTCGACGGGCCGCACAGCGCCGTCTTCGACCAGGCGGAGAATCGCCTGCACGCCCAGAAGGCGCTGCTGACGTTTCTCCTGGAGGCATCATGACCGCCCCGCTGACCCGTGCCGCGCGGCACGGCCGCATCGTCGAGCTGATCCGCGACAAGTCCATCCACTCCCAGACCGAGCTGGCCGACCTGCTCGCCGGTGACGGCATCCAGGTCACCCAGGCCACCCTGTCCCGGGACCTCAAGGAACTCGGGGCGGTCACCGCCCGCGGCGGCGACGGGCGGGGCGTCTACCTGATCCCGGAGGACGGCCACCGGCCGCTACGGGAGGCCGAGGCGGCCCCGGCCCGCCTCGTCCGGCTGCTCCGCGAGCTGCTCAACGGGGTCGACTCCAGCGGCAACATCGCCGTGCTGCGCACCCCGCCGGGTGCAGCCCACTACCTGGCCAGCGCGTTGGACCGAGCGGGCCTGTCCGAGATCGTCGGCACCATCGCCGGCGACGACACCATCCTCGTCGTGGCCCGCGAGGCCGTCGGCGGCGCCGCGTTGGGCGACAAGCTCGCCGCGTGGGCCCGCCGGGAAGAGAACGTTGAAGGGAGCACCACCCCATGACCGAGCGGGTCGTCCTGGCGTACTCCGGGGGTCTCGACACCTCCGTCGCCATTCCCTACCTGGCCGAGCAGACCGGCGCCGAGGTGATCGCGGTCGCGGTCGACGTCGGCCAGGGCGGCGAGGACCTGAACGCCATCCGGCAGCGCGCGCTGGACTGCGGCGCCGTCGAGTCCGAGGTGGTCGACGCGCGCGACGAGTTCGCCGCCGAGTACTGCCTGCCGGCGATCCGGGCCAACGCCCTCTACATGGACCGCTACCCGCTGGTCTCCGCGCTGTCCCGGCCGCTGATCGTCAAGCACCTGGTGGCTGCGGCGAAGAAGCACGGCGGCACCATCGTGTCGCACGGCTGCACCGGCAAGGGCAACGACCAGGTCCGCTTCGAGGTCGGCCTGGCCGCGCTCGCCCCCGACCTGAAGATCATCGCGCCGGCCCGCGACTTCGCCTGGACCCGGGACAAGGCCATCGCCTTCGCCGAGGAGAAGGGCCTGCCGATCGACGTGTCGGCGAAGTCGCCGTACTCCATCGACCAGAACCTGTGGGGCCGCGCCGTGGAGACCGGCTTCCTGGAGGACATCTGGAACGGCCCGATCGAGGACCTCTACTCCTACACCGCCGACCCGGCCGAGCCGCGCGACGCCGACGAGGTGGTCATCACCTTCGACGCCGGCGTGCCGGTCGCGGTCGACGGCGAGACGGTCACCCCGTACCAGGCGATCCTGGAGCTCAACCGGCGCGCCGGCGCCCAGGGCGTCGGCCGGCTCGACATGGTCGAGGACCGCCTGGTCGGCATCAAGAGCCGCGAGGTGTACGAGTCCCCCGGCGCGATCGCCCTCATCGCCGCCCACCAGGAGCTGGAGGCGGTCACCGTCGAGCGGGACCTGGCCCGGTTCAAGCGCGGCGTCGACCAGCGCTGGGGCGAGCTCGTCTACGACGGCCTCTGGTTCTCGCCGCTGAAGCAGGCGCTCGACGCGTTCATCGACGACGCCCAGCAGCACGTCTCCGGCGAGGTGCGGCTCACCCTGCACGGCGGCCGGGCCACCGTCACGGGCCGGCGCTCGGAGGCCAGCCTCTACGACTTCGGCATGGCCACCTACGACACCGGCGACACCTTCGACCAGTCCCTCGCCAAGGGCTTCGTGCAGCTCTGGGGCCTGCCCAGCAAGATGGCCGCGGCCCGGGACGCCCGGTTGGGTGGGGCTCAGTCTTGACCGCAAGAATGGGTGGGGTGGACGACAAGAGCCTGACCGAGAACAGCGCCCCCGCCAACCGGACGAGCCTCTGGGGAGGCCGGTTCGCCGGCGGACCCGCCGAGGCGCTCGCGCGGCTGTCGGTGAGCGTCCAGTTCGACTGGCGCCTCGCCCCGTACGACATCGCCGGCTCCCGGGCGCACGCCCGGGTGCTGGCCGGCGCCGGCCTCCTCGACCCCGAGGAGCTGGGGAAGATCCTGGCCGCGCTGGACGACCTGGAGGCCGCCTGCGCCTCCGGGGCGTTCCGGCCCACGGTCGACGACGAGGACGTGCACACCGCCCTGGAGCGCGGCCTGCTGGAGCGGCTCGGCAGCCTCGGCGGCAAGCTGCGCGCCGGCCGCAGCCGGAACGACCAGGTCGCCACCGACCTGCGGCTCTACCTGCGCGACCACGCCCGCGGCGTGGCCGCCCGGCTGGTCGAGCTGGCCGAGGCCCTGGTCGAGCAGGCGGAGCGGCACGTCGACACGGCCGCCCCCGGCATGACCCACCTCCAGCACGCCCAGCCGGTCACCTTCGGGCACTGGCTGCTCGCCCACGTGCAGCCGCTGCTGCGGGACCTGGAGCGGCTGCGCGACTGGGACCACCGGTGTGCCGTGAGCCCGCTCGGCGCGGGCGCCCTCGCCGGCTCCGGCCTGCCGCTGGACCCGGTGGCGGTCGCCAAGGAGCTGGGCTTCCGCACGTCTTTCGCCAACTCGATGGACGCGGTGGCCGACCGGGACTTCGTGGCCGAGTTCCTCTTCGTCACCGCGATGATCGGCGTGCACCTGTCCCGCCTCGGCGAGGAGGTGGTGCTCTGGACGTCGCACGAGTTCGGCTGGGTCGAGCTGGACGACGCGTTCGCCACCGGGTCGTCGATCATGCCGCAGAAGAAGAACGCGGACATCGCCGAGCTGGCCCGGGGCAAGTCCGGCCGCCTGGTCGGCGGCCTGATGAACGTGCTCACCATGCTCAAGGGCCTGCCGATGACCTACGACCGGGACATGCAGGAGGACAAGGAGCCGGCCTTCGACGCGGTCGACACCCTGGAGCTGCTGCTGCCCGCCCTCGCCGGGATGATCTCCACGATGACCGTCCGGGTCGACCGGCTGGTGGCCGCCGCGCCGGTCGGCTTCTCGCTGGCCACCGAGGTCGCCGACTGGCTGGTCCGCCGGAACGTGCCGTTCCGCGACGCGCACGAGATCACCGGCAGGCTGGTGGCGCTCTGCGTGGCCCGCGACTGCGCCCTGGACGAAGTCTCCGACGACGACCTGGCCGCGGTCAGCCCACACCTCGACCCCTCGGTGCGGGACGTCCTCTCGGTGCGCTCCGCGCTGGCCGCCCGGACCACCCCCGGCTCCACCGGCCCCGGGCCGGTGGCCGACCAGATCGCCGCCGCCGCGGACAAGCTGGCCGGCTGGCGGGACTGGACCGCCGAGCGGGTCGTGCCCCGCTGACTGCGACGCCCCGCGCGGTGGCCCCGGCCGCCGCGCGGGGTCAGGCCGTGGGACGCTCGCGCTTGGGCAGCTTCGCCACCACCGCGTCGTACGACCCGTCGACCGCCTCGATCAGCTCGTCGTCCGGGATGCCGCCCTCGAGCCGCAGCGTGTTCCAGCCGGAGCGGCCGATGTAGGGGGAGGAGCGGGCGTCGTCGGGGAACCGGTGCAGCCACTCGTCGGCCACCTCGCGGGACGGCCCGCACTTGACCCCCACCCGGGCCTCGCCCTCCGGGGAGCCGAGGAAGGCGAAGATCCGGCTGCCCACCTTCACCACCTCGTCGCCCTCCCACGGCCGGTCCAGCCAGGCGCCCGACTTGGCCAGGCAGTAGGCCAGCATCTCCTCGCGCGTCATCGCATCCCTCCCGTGCCGGTCACCGGCCCAGTCTCACCCGCCGTTGTGACATCCGGCCGTGATCAGTCGCCGGTGCCGGTGCGCACGGTGAGTCGCTCGTAGCGCTGCCGGGCCGCCTGGGCGCTGCCCAGCCCCAGCCCGAAGGCGATCGCCTGCCAGGTCATCCCGCGGCCGCGGGCCGCCTGCAACAGCCCCGCCTCCAGCGCGTCGACCTCGGCGCGCACGTGCGGGATCAGGGTCAGCGCGGCCATCAGGTCGGCCTGGTCGACCGCCTCCTCGCCCTCCGCCAGCTCGGCCCCGCCGGCCAGCGCCATCACGAGCGTCGCCGCCTCGTAGGCGTCGGGGACGTCGGGGTGCGCGTAGCGCCGGCGGCGGGCGTCGGTGCCGGCGTGCCGCTCGGCGATCCGCAGCAGCGCCGCGTAGTTGCGGTGAGCGCGCGCCTGGGCAGCATCCGGAGCGGTGAACGGGTCGTTGTCCATCGTGACCATGTCGTCCATCCCACACCTGTGAACGATCTTTTGTCAACACCTCGTTGAAAGCAATTCGTGCTCACCTTCGGGGCCCGGTTAGGGTCTTCCGGTGACCACGACCGACCTCCCCGCCCTTTCCGACCTGCTCGCCGGCCCGGTGGTTCCCGCTGCCCGGGGGCTGCTCGGGTGCCGGCTCACCGGGCACGGGGTCACCGTCCGGATCACCGAGGTCGAGGCGTACGCCGGCACCGCCGGTGACCCGGCCTCGCACGCCCACCGGGGACGTACCCCGCGCAACGCGGTGATGTTCGGCCCGGCCGGGCACGCCTACGTCTACTTCACCTATGGCATGCACTGGTGCGTGAACGTGGTGACCGGGCCGGACGGCGAAGCCTCTGCGGTGCTGCTGCGCGCCGGCGAGGTGGTCGACGGCCTCGACGCCGCCCGGGAGCGCCGTCCGGCCGTACGCCGGGACGTGGATCTCGCGCGCGGGCCCGCCCGGCTCTGCGCGGCGCTCGGTATCGACCGGTCGGTCTACGGCGTCGACCTGCTGGGCGACGGTCCGGTGCGGCTGCGGCCGCCGCTCGCGCCGGTGACGGAGGCGGCGGTCAGCGCCGGGCCGCGGGTCGGTGTCACCGGGGCCCACGACGTGCCGTGGCGGTTCTGGCTCGCGGGTGACCCGACGGTGAGCGCGTACCGCCGGCACGTGCCCCGGGCCCGCCGCTGACTGGCGCTCGGCGTGCCACGTGGGGAATCCTGTCGGTGGGTGTGGCGATAATCACCACACCCGTCGACAAGGGAGGACCGGCAATGACGACGCTGCTCGCGATCGGCACCGGCAAGGGACTCTTCCTGGCCACCAGCCCCGACCGGCGCGACTGGGCGGTGAGCGGCCCGCACTTCCCGATGACCGGGGTCTACGCGGTCGCCGTCGACAAGCGCCCCGGCCGGCCCCGGCTGCTCGCCGGCATGACCAGTTCGCACTTCGGCCCCAGCGTGGCCACCAGCGACGACCTGGGCGGCTCCTGGCAGGAGCCCGAACAGGCGCCGGTGGCCTTCCCGGCAGACACCGGGGCCAGCCTGGGGCGGGTCTGGCAGCTCACCCCGGCCGGCCCGGACCAGCCCGACGTGGTCTGGGCGGGCACCGAACCGTCCGCGCTGTTCCGCTCCGAGGACGGCGGGCGCAGCTTCAGCCTGGTCCGGGCGCTCTGGGACCATCCCCACCGGGAGCAGTGGGCCGCCGGCTTCGGCGGCCAGGCCATCCACAGCGTGCTCCCGCACCCGACCGACCCGACCCGGCTGACGGTGGCGATGTCCACCGGCGGCGTCTACCGCACCGAGGATGCGGGGGCGAGCTGGGCGCCGGGCAACACCGGCATCCGGGCCTACTTCCTCCCGGACGAGTGGCCCGAGTTCGGGCAGTGCGTCCACAAGATCGCCCGGGACGCCGGCAACCCCCAGCGGCTCTACGCGCAGAACCACCACGGCGTCTACCGCTCCGACGACGACGGCCGCAGCTGGACCTCGATCGCCGCCGGCCTGCCCAGCGACTTCGGCTTCCCGATCGTCGCCCACCCGTCCCGCCCCGGCACGGTCTACGCCTTCCCGCTGGTCGCCGACGGTGAGCGCTTCCCCGTGGACCACCGGTGCCGGGTCTACCGTTCCGCCGACGCCGGCGACAAGTGGGAGCCGCTCTCGGTCGGGCTGCCCGAAGGGCCGTTCTACCCCGCGGTGCTGCGCGACGCCATGTGCGCCGACGACCACGACCCGGCCGGGGTCTACTTCGGCACCCGCTCGGGCGAGGTCTACGCCAGCGCCGACGAGGGCGACTCCTGGTCGCTGGTCGCCGCGCACCTGCCGGACGTGCTCTGCGTCCGGGCCGCGGAGGTCTGAGTGGTCACCGTGCTGCTGCCCGGCCCGCTCCGCGCGGAGACCGGCGGCGAGGGCCGGCTGACCGTGGTCGCCTCCGGCACGCTGGGGGCGGTCCTCGACGAGCTGGCCACCGCCTGGCCCCGCCTGGCCCGCCGGATCCGTGACGAGCGCGGCGACCTGCGCCGGTATGTCAACGTCTACGTCGACGGCGAGGACTGCCGCCACGTCGGCGGCCTGGCCGCCCCGGTCACCGACGGCGCCGAGGTGCAGATCCTCCCGTCGGTCGCCGGCGGCTGAGCGCCACCCTCTCCTCAGGGCAGCTCGTACTCCAGGACGTACCGGTGCCCACCGTCCGGTTCCCGGATGATCTGCCCGGCGCCGCGCAGCTGCCGCAGCTCGCCGGTCCCAGAGTCGGGCACGACCGTCCAGGCGAGCGCCGAGCCCTCCTCGGCGTGGGCGGTGGCGTCGTGGTGCAGCACGAAGCTGCCCTTCCGGCCGTCCAGCGCGCCGGTGAACCGCTCGAAGCCCGCGTACGCCGCGCTGGTGTCGACCTGCGCCTGACACATGAGGATGCGCGTGGTGCTCGTGCCGGTGAGGCCGCCCCTGAAGGTCTTGGTGATCCGGGCCTGGGCCAGCACGGCGCCCTCGGCCTCGTCGTACGCGTCCTGCTCCCAGCTGTCGAGGGTGAAGCCGCCCTCCGCGCGTCGAGTCATGGCCCGCATCCTGCCCGGAGAGGCTGACATCCACGGTCAGGTACGGGTGAGCTGCGACACCCGGGATCGGGCCGGCGGCGGAATAGTTGCTTCGTCAACTATGTTGTGCGGTGCGATCCCGGGCCGGAGTGGTCCGGGCCCCACGCGAGGAGCTGGTCATGCAGTTCGGAGTCTTCACCGTCGGCGACGTCACGGTCGACCCGACCAACGGGCGGCTGCCGTCCGAGCATGAGCGGATCAAGGCCATGGTGGCCATCGCGCTGAAGGCCGAGGAGGTCGGGCTGGACGTGTTCGCCACGGGCGAGCACCACAACCCGCCGTTCGTGCCGTCGTCGCCCACCACCATGCTCGGCCACATCGCGGCCCGCACCGAGCGGCTGCTGCTCTCCACCGCGACCACGCTGATCACCACGAACGACCCGGTGAAGATCGCCGAGGACTACGCGATGCTCCAGCACCTGGCCGACGGCCGGGTCGACCTCATGATGGGCCGCGGCAACACCGGCCCGGTCTACCCCTGGTTCGGGCAGGACATCCGCAACGGCATCCCGCTCGCCATCGAGAACTACGACCTGCTGCACCGGCTGTGGCGGGAGGACGTGGTCGACTGGAAGGGGCGCTTCCGCACCCCGCTCCAGTCGTTCACCTCGACCCCGCGCCCGCTCGACGGCGTGCCGCCGTTCGTCTGGCACGGCTCGATCCGCAGCCCCGAGATCGCCGAGCAGGCCGCCTACTACGGCGACGGATTCTTCGCCAACCACATCTTCTGGCCGAAGGAGCACACCCAGCGGATGGTCGGGCTCTACCGGCAGCGCTTCGCGCACTACGGCCACGGCTCCGCCGACCAGGCCATCGTCGGGCTCGGCGGGCAGGTGTTCATGCGGAAGAACTCGCAGGACGCGGTGCGCGAGTTCCGGCCGTACTTCGACAACGCCCCGGTCTACGGGCACGGGCCGTCGCTGGAGGAGTTCACCCGGGAGACCCCGCTGACCGTGGGCAGCCCGCAGCAGGTCATCGACCGGACGCTGGGCTTCCGCGAGTACGTCGGCGACTACCAGCGTCAGCTCTTCCTCATGGACCACGCCGGGCTGCCGCTGAAGACCGTCCTGGAGCAGCTCGACATCCTGGGGGAGGAGGTCGTCCCGGTGCTGCGCAAGGAGTTCGACTCGCTGCGCCCCGCGCACGTGCCCGAGGCCCCGACGCACGCCTCGCTGCTGGCCGCGGCGGGCGGCGCCAAGGACAGCACCGTCCACGCCGTCGACGACGTGACCGGCAAGGCGCCCGAGGAGGCCCGATGACCCGGCGCACCCTGGCCGTGGTCTCGGCCGGCCTCGGCCAGCCCTCGTCGACCCGGCTCCTCGCCGACCAGCTCGCCGCGGCCGCCCGCGACGAGCTGGTCCGGCGCGGCGCCGAGGTGGAGATCCGCACGGTGGAGCTGCGCGAGCACGCCCACGACGTGGTCAACCACATGCTCACCGGGTTCCCGCCGGCCGCCCTGCGCGCGGCGCTGGACACCGTCGCCGGCGCGGACGGGCTGATCACGGTCACCCCGATCTTCAACGCCTCGTACAGCGGGCTGTTCAAGTCGTTCTTCGACGTGGTGGAGAAGGAGGCGCTGGCCGACCGGCCGGTGCTGATCGGGGCCACCGGCGGCACCGCCCGGCACTCGCTCGCCCTGGAGCACGCGGTCCGGCCCATGTTCGCGTACCTGCGGGCGGTCGTGGTGCCGACGGCGGTCTTCGCCGCATCCGAGGACTGGGCCGGCGACGGCGACGACAGCGCGCTGCGGGCCCGGATCCGGCGGGCCGGCGCCGAGCTGGCCGAGCAGGTGGACCGCCGCCCGGCGGCGACCGGCCCGGCCGACCCGTTCGCGCTCACCACCAGCTTCGAGGACCTGCTCGCCGGCCGCGACCCGGCCTGAGCCCGGCCGCCGGTCAGCCCGGCGCCGGCCGGCGACTCAGTCGTCGGCCGGCTCGTACGGGTGGGCGACCAGCACCGGGCAGTGGGCGTGCTGCACCAGCGCCTGGCTGACCGAGCCGAGCAGCAGCCCGGCGAACCCGCCCCGGCCCCGGGAGCCGACCACCACCAGCGCCGCCTCCCCGCTCGCCTCGATCAGCGCCTGCTCGGGGGTCGCGCCCCGCATGGGCCGCTCGACCACGCTCAGCACCGGATGGTCCGTGCGGATCCGGGCGGCCGACCCGGCCAGCAGCTCGGCCGACTCGGCCTGCGCGGCGGCGGTGGCCTCCGCGGCGGCGTCCGGCGCCACAGCGCCCCGCTCCGGCGTGCGGACATGCACCAGCACCAGGTCGGCGTCCCGGCGGACCGCCTCGTCGGCGGCGAGCCGGACGGCGTGCGCGGCGGACTCGGACCCGTCCACGCCGGCCAGCACCGGCCCCCGCACCGGGATCGGCTGCTCCGCCGGGCGGACCACCAGCACCGGGCAGTGCGCGTGCTGCGCCGCCTGGTTGCTGACCGAGCCGAGCAGCAGCCCGGCGAAGCCGCCCACGCCCCGGCTGCCGACCACCACGAGCTCCGCCCGGCGGGACTCCTCGACCAGGGTGGCGCCCGGGCCGCCGGCCACCTGGCGCACCTGCACCCGCAGGGTCGGATGCCGGCCGACCAACTCGGCGGCTACCTGCTCCAACATCTTCTGCGCCTCCTCGGTGGGCGCCGGCACCCCGAGGTCGTACGGGTTGAGCGGCACGCCGTAGCCGAGCGGGTGCAGGTAGCCGTGCACCAGGTGCAGCGGCCGCGACCGCGCGACGGCGGCGCGGGCGGCGTGTTCGGCGGCGGTGAGGCTGGTCGACGATCCGTCGACGCCCACCACGACAGGTCGGTTCATCGGCATCCTTCCGGTCGGCTCCGCCCATTGTCGCGCCGACATCCCGGTGGTGCAGCTGAGCATCAACGCGTTCAAGCCGTTCGACTACCACCTCGACCTCGGCGCCCGGCTCGCCCCGCTGCGCGAGC